>NZ_VPEU01000032.1:0-31035 GCF_013416975.1 Acinetobacter sp. YH18001
TTGTATTTCTTCATGCGGCGTAAATTTTAATGGTGCTCAATCGCTCGTAGACACTCGCTCGGTTTTTACTAAGATGAATTGAATTATTAGAATATCTAATCAAGATCATGGAGCTTTGATTGAATAATAGGCATGGAACATGAATAATCATGAAAAAACCGTTCTAGTTCGCTGAACCCTAGAACGGTTTTGACTAAGATATTGATGCTAAAAGGAAAAATTTAAGCATTTTGTAAGATGTGTATTATGTTAATTTTAGAAAATCTTAATCGTTAGCTAACATAATCTTCAGTTGATATCACTTGAGCATATGCAAATTCAAAAGCGGCCATTAATGTTGCATGGACATGACCAGCAGGTACTTTAACGCCATTAAATTCCAGGTCTAGTGTTGCACAAGCGTCATGAATAACTTTTACCTTATAACCAAAATCAGAAGCATCACGAACAGCCGCATCGACACACATATGGCTCATAGCACCAATCACGACTAACTCAGTCACTTGATTGCTATCTAAAATTTCTTTGAGATTCGTGTTTAAGAACGCATTGATGTGATTTTTAATGATCACAGATTCATCTTCTTGCGGCTTAACTGTGTCCTGAAATTCAATACCATTTGAGTTGGGTTCAAATATAGGAGATTCAGCATTAGCAATATGTTGGACATGAATAACTTGTGTACCCTGTTGACGGGCCTTCGCAATTACTTTCACTGCATTAGCAGCAGCTTGTTCAATATTTACTAAGGGTAATTTACCTGTAGGTAGATATTCATTTTGTAAGTCGATAACTAATAAAGCTGATTTTGACATATCTGTTCCTTTACTTAACTAATATTTGTTTTGTTCTACTTAGGTTTTTAAAGAAGTGGAAGTATTCCATTTCTTTAAGTTACTTTAGAAAGAAAGTGTTTCACCATCGATAGGAATTAAAACCTTATCTTGAATTCCTTTGTCTTTTACATATTCTGCAAGCTGAGCACGTGTTACCGACATGTGGTTAATGGCATCCATGTGAACAGCAATAACTTTGGCATTTGGTGCTTTCTGAGTTGCGCGATAAGTATCTTCTTTTATATGGCTACTAATATTAATATCATTTTCTATGGCACAAATATCTGTATCAACTAACTGAAAATTACCTTTTTCTTCTCTGACAAGATAGCTTCTTGTTGTATTAATATGACTTATACCAAAATCCTTGAATTCGCTATAAACCTCTCTTACAACTGGACCATACTGCCATTTTTCAATATCATTAGTAAATAATGGGGTTCCACCATTTTTAGCCATATAAGTAGCTTGAACATAATATAAAATTTTTTGTAATTTAATATGGGTTAAAGTACATAGTTTCTTATCTGGAACATTAACTAAATTTACAATGTAATTAGCAATATCCATCGCTGTATATTTTTTATTATCCATATCGCACCTCACATAAAACACTTAACTCAACATAACTTAGAAAAAATATACTAAGGTCTAACATTGTCGAAAAATAGTGACGGTGTACATTTCTAGTTCCTTATTTTAAAGACAACAAAAGGTAAGATTATTCTTACCTTTGTATATGCTTAATTTATAACATATACCGCAAATAAGCAATACCGTGAAACATAAATGTTCCACACTCCTATCTATTGTTACGCATCCATCATATCCGCAATATCTTCTACATCCGGGTTGTAGTAAGTATTCACCAGAACTTTAATATTTTTATGACCTGTCACCTTTGCCAGCACTTCTACCGGCAATTTCTGGTTATTTACAAACCGAGTAATGGCCTCATGACGTGTGTCATGAAAATGAATATCCGCTAATCCTACTTTTGCCTTGCGACGCTCCCACATTAACCGGAAGGCATTTTCATTTTGTGGAATCAACTTATCCCCTTCATGATCGATTAGATCCAGGAGTGCTAGAGCCTTTTTAGTAAGTGGCACATTACGAGCATCACCGTTTTTGGTTTTAGGTAAGTGCACGTGCCGATCATAAATTTCTGACATGGTAATACCGAGAATTTCACCACGGCGCATTGCTGTTTCCAATGCAAATAGAAATGCCCAGGCAACATAGTGCTCTGGTAATGTCGGTGTCTGCCCTTCACGATAATTCAATCCCTCTAAGATGAGCTGGATTTCCTCATCACGAATACGGCGATTACGCGCTTTAGGTTTGGCTGGTTTTTTAATACCCATCCATGGATTGGTTTCCAATAAGAAAAGCTCTTTAACTGCATAACTAAAAACTGACGAGTACAGCGCAATTTCCCGCAATACCGTATTTGCCCCAACCTCTCTTAAACGTTTATTACGCCAGGCAGTTAAATGCTTTGGTGTGATGTCATGAATCGACATATCTGCCAGGGCACCAAACTTTTCATCAAACGGCGCTAATTGCTCTTTGACGTATTTGGATCCACGAAGCTTTCGCCCATGCTCGTCATAATATTTATGAAAAAGTGTTTTGAATGGATAGTACTGTTTTACGCCCAGATCTTCAGAAAGTTTATTTGCCTTTGCCTCAAGCATCTTTTGCGCAGCCCATTGCTCGCATTCTTTTACGGTATCTCTAGTTGCTGAATATGTTGTTCCAGCAATCATTATTTTAATTCTGTAACTTTCACCGCGCTTGACCGCTTTAGGCATTTTCATGATCTATAACTCTATATTCTTGGTCTAATCTTGGTCTAAATTTAACGGCATTATCCGCAAAAAGTAGCGATTTTACGGATAGTGCTGTTAAGGTTCGACTTTATTCCAGACAACAAAAAAGGGTTTTAAGCTATTGTTTTCGCTTAAAACCCTTATAACATAACGTTTAGAATCTTGGTAGGTATAAGCAGACTCGAACTGCTGACCTCTACGATGTCAACGTAGCGCTCTAACCAACTGAGCTATACACCTAGAATGCATGGCATATTATAAATTTTTCTGACTGAAGACAAGTCTTTTCATTTGATTTCCAAACTATCAGCACAAGTTTTAAGCAAATACTTGAACTTTTTCAATTCTTGATCAGTAAGTTCTGCTCCTGAATAAAGATACTTTTCAAAAAGCCGGATTGCTTCTATAAATATAGACTGATTTTCAATCTTAACCTGTTGGGATAAACGCTGCATCCAGTGATGAAAAGTTTCAGCAGGCTGTTTTTTGAGATCGTCAGCTAAAGATTGATTCAACTGTTGGATAGCACGATCAAATGGAGATTGAGCCTGTCGGGCTTTTAGATAAATTCTGAGTCCATAGGCTAGAATCAGTAGTGCAATACTGCCGAGCAAAACTACAATACTCGAATAAGCCGAACTGAGACCTAATTTTGATAGCCAGTTCTGTTGCGATTCTGCATTATAACCCACTACCTTGCTTTGCCACTGGTAGCTGGCATAATCGCTCCAGACCCGCATCTTGGTCATCCACTGATTATTCTGCGATGTCCAGGTCGAATTATTTGACCAGACTCTTTCATCTTGAGACAGCAGGTTTTGCATTCCGCCATCTATACGTTGCGGCGCAATCATGGCGGTCGGATCAAAGCGCTGCCATTTCTGATCTAACCAGACTTCTGTCCAGGCATGAGCATCCAGTTGCCGGACTTCCCAACTCTTACGATCCGGTGCCAGTTCCCCACCCTGATAACCAGTCACCACACGTGCAGGAATCCCGACATAACGCATCAGCATGACGAAACTCGATGCATAATGCTCACAAAACCCTTGCCGGGAGTTAAATAGAAATTCATCAATCCGGTTTTGTCCCAACTGGCCCGGTTTCAGGGTATAAACAAAGTTATTCTGCTGATACCAGTTGAGAACGTTCTGCACATAACGGCGTGGATCTTCAGCACTTTGCATATATAGGCGTTGTGCCAGCTGCTGCGCTTGAGGATCCAATCTGCGCTGTACCTGGGTATTGATTCGCGCAAGATATTGACCTACAGCCTGAGGATCATATTGTGTCCCAATCCACTGCAGCGGAATCGGTTCAACACGTTGCGTGAGTCGTCGCGGCACAATACTCCAGTCCTGACGGTTATAATAACGGCGCTCCACAGGTATTGATTTTTCCAGCCCCATGATCCAGAACACCGAAGGATCCGCAGCCAGATATTGATAGTTCCATCCAACCGGCACTGGCGAGCTATCCATGGGCTGTCGCATTAAAGGTTGCTGATTGACGAAACTGCTGGTCCAGCGTTGACCATCATATTCATCCAGTACCAAGGCGCGCCAATACAGCTCTGAACGCGGTGGGAGTTTACTGACATCACCGATAATCCGGAAAGCCAATGCACTAGACTGCGATAATTCAGCAATATCACCGGGCGACATGCTGTCGCTAATACCGGTCACACCTTTATTTTCTGGGATGGGAATATGCCAAAGTGGTGGCAAACGCGGGAAGAAAATAAACAGCAGGATAAAAAATGGAATGGCGTACAGGATAAACTTCGCTACATGCTTGGCATCCTGTTGTAAGGCGGCACGCTGGGTGGTCGGCTCCTGCTCAAACTCGCTGGTCTGAATCCGGTACAGGCCAATCAGACAGCTGATTAAACACAGCACAATCACGATCGCCATGCCAAATGACTGACTGTATAAAAATGAACTGGCAGCGACAAATAGGGCAAAATTAAACAAAATAATTAAGTCACGCCTGTTTTTACTTTCCAGTGATTTGGCAAATAAAAATGTCGATAAAACTGCCACTCCAGCTTCAACACCAATAAAGCTCTGATAACTTAAATAAATACTGCCCAGTGCCAAAACTGTGAGCAAGAAGGTGCCAATTTTAGGAAATGGCTGCTGACGTTTCAGATAAATCCAGATACACAGAATACTGATGGCGAAAATAATGCTGAGTAAAACCGGAATAAATGCCATTTGGGCGATGAGAATCAGGCTCAAGGTCAGTACAATCGAAGTACGGATTTTTGCATTGATCATTGCTTTATCTGCCTTAGGCCTGTGCCAATAACTGTTTGGCTTTACGCAGTTGCGCTTCACCTGCACCCTGTGGCAATTCGGCTTGGGGCAAATGCAGTGCATAAGCACATTGTTGTTGCTCGCATTGCTCGATCAGTCCCATCATAAATTCAAGTTTTTCTTCATGTGATTGCGTCGGCATATGTTCATAATGAATCTCGATACTGTGTTCATCCTGATACTGCTCAAAAACCTTGACATATAAGCCCTGTCCTCGGGCAAACTGCTTCCAGGATACCGACTGCAAGGAATCGCCAGTCTGGTAATTTCGCAGCTCGCGAAATTCATCCATATCTGGTTCAAAGCGGTTCAGATGGTATCTATTTTCTGCGCTAAAAACTTCTGCTTTGGGCGCAACCCAGGCAGTATGCTGATGATAAAGATAAGTCCAGGCCCGAACCAATCCAAAAGGATAAACCGAATATATTTGAATGACGGGATAATCAAATTTACCGCGTTGCTCTGCATAAAATGGCAGGATAAACTGCTGCTTCTGTGCATTCAGATAAACTTTGTGTAGCTGATTTCCAGCTTTAATATACAAATAATGTGGTCGAACTTGCTGCTGCTGAAAATACATTTGCAGATTCAGACTGTGTCCGACCTGCCCCACTTCATCCGCGATTAATTCAATCTTCAAGCCATGCAGCTGCTTAAACGTCAGATAAAAACTGATACACAGCACAGCACTGATTAAAAAGCAGAAACCTAAAATCAGATTGTTGGCATAATTCACCCCTGCCACAAAGGTGATCAAGATCAACACCAGATACAGATAGCCCTGCTGATAAATAAATACCAAGACGTCTTTCTGCGAGAGCTGTTTCTGCTGTGAAAATTGAAAGCGTTTGGCCAGCCATTCTTGCCAGGTTTTATCCAAGAGAGGACTCCTTTAGCTGACCGCAACCTGTTGCATGACATTCAAAGTTTCAGCTTCACTCAAACCCAGACGATGTGAAGTCACCGCCACAAATACGGCCTGTACGTCATCCGCTGTGACAAAGGCACGTTGCTGAATCAGCGCATGCGCTTGTGCTGCACGCTTGAGTGCCAATAAACCACGGGTGGACAGGCCATGACGGTTCTTGCGGGTTTCTTCCGCCAGATCCAGCAGATATTCCTGAATCGCTTCACTCATAAAGACCTGATGCGCCAGACTTTGCAGATCCAGAATTTCATCTTCAGTAAAAATATGCGCCAGACTGGCAATCAGGGCAAAACGGGATTCCTGCTGTAATAACAGCTTCTCGGCATGACGCGATGGATAACCCAAAGACAAACGCATCAGAAAACGATCCAGCTGCGATTCCGGCAAGGCATAAGTGCCGCTTTGAAACAGCGGGTTCTGTGTGGCAATCACCCAGAATGGTTTTGGCAAGGCATAGCGTACGCCATCAATGGTGGCATAACCCTCTTCCATGGCTTCAAGTAAGGCACTCTGGGTTTTGGGGCTACAACGGTTAATTTCATCTGCCAGTAAAATCTGGGTGAAAATCGGGCCTTGTTTAAACTCGAACTGATGTTCTTTCTGGTTAAACATATTAATACCGATGACATCGCTGGCCAGCATATCGTTGGTAAATTGAATCCGCTGGAACTTCAACCCTGCCAGATGTGCCAGACTACTCGCCAATGTGGTTTTCCCCAGACCCGGTAAATCCTCAAATAGAACATGACCACCTGCAATCAGACAGCACAGCGCCAACTTGGTCTGGGCCTGCTTGTCCAGTACGATGGCATTGACCTCTTCAAAAAAATGCTGGATCTTGGGCGCATAACTTGCAATCTTTTGTTCAAGCACAGTATTGAGATGTGCAGTATCGTTATTTTCCTTTTGTTTCATGCCCCAGATCACACTAATTTTCCTAATAAAACACGGTCTAGGATTAACATACACTGAAATTTTAATTTCCCCAAAAGATCAATTCTCTATCTGTGTAACTGAATGAGAATACCCGCGACAAAATGGCGAAAATTCAAATAAAAATAGGTGGGTTTTATCAAGTACGGAGAAAATGGCAACATAGAAAACAGGCAAAAAAACCGGTTCAAGAAGAAATCATTTTTTCTTCGAGTGCGAGTATTAATACCTCGTATACATTTTATTTATGATAGTTAAAACACCATACTTAAAAGGTATGCAGATTTATTTTTATCCTGGATTTGAATCAAGAATATTCTGAAACAACTGAGTGAATGAAATGAGAGGTCATTCGCTCGGCCATTTTTAAGACCGATATTTAGGCATAAAAAAGCGCCCCGAAAGGCGCTTGTTTTACTCAATGATTAACACGGACACTTTTTCATCCCGCCGCCTGCCGATGGATAACGCGAATCCACACAGTGACGATAAAATGTTTTCGGGTCCATCGCTTCCAGGTCTGGATGATGCTTGCGCATATGCTCCACATAGGTCTGGTAATCTGGCACCCCAACCATCAGGCGGAAACTTTGCTGCAAGCGTTGCCACAAGGTCGCAATACGTGACCAGTTTTTCGGATTCAGAATCAAATCCTTTTGTGACATCACGGTCATTTTGATGATTTTATAAATCATGGTTTTTCCGCTTTTGGCAAATTTCAGATTCATAAGACTCTCCTTAATGACCTTTCGCTGGCTGAATGTCTTCAGGATCGCGATAGATGGCTTCCGCTTCATGCACAGAAGGATTCGGATCTGCTAAAGCACGACGAATCACGCGAATCGCGGCGAACAGCATCACAAAAGCAACGATCATAAAGAAGGCACAAAGTGCGGCATTAATCTGATTCGACATGGCCACAGTCTGCATTTCTGCAATACTTTTAGCCGGCGCCAGGATTTCATTATTGGCAATGGCCGTATTGAAACGATCAGCTTGTGCCAGGAAACCAATCTTCGGATTTTCGTGGAAAATCTTCTGCCAGCCCGCAGTCATGGAAGTAATGAACAGGAAAACGGTCGGGATAATGGTGACCCAGACATATTTCTGTTTTTTCATTTTGAACAGAATGACTGTACCGAGAATGAGCGCCATCGCAGCCAGAATCTGGTTACCAATACCAAACAGCGGCCATAAGCTGTTAATGCCGCCGAGTGGATCGACCACGCCCTGATAGACGAAGAAGCCCCAGCCTGCGACTGCAACCGCAGTACCCAGCAAGTTACCAAAGAAATTATGCGAGTTTTTCACCGCAGGAATCACGATACCGACTGTGTCCTGTACCATGAAACGACAGGCACGCGTACCGGCATCTACCGCTGTCAGGATGAATAAGGCTTCAAACAGAATCGCAAAGTGATACCAGAACGCCATCATTTCACGGCTATTAAAAATTTCCGTGATGATATGCGCCATACCAATCGCAAAAGTCGGTGCACCACCTGTACGTGACAGAATCGAGTTTTCACCGACTTCTTGAGCCAATAAAGTCAAGGCTTCAGGGGTTACCACAAAACCAAGAGTACGCACTGCTTCTGCCGCACTTTCTGCGGTAGTCCCAAGTAAGGCGGCTGGCGAGTTAATCGCAAAATAAATTCCCGGATCCAGAACTGCGGCACAGATCAAAGCCATGATCGCCACAAAAGATTCCATCAACATACCGCCATAACCGATCACACGGATATCGCGTTCGTTATTGACCAGTTTCGGTGTCGTTCCCGAAGAGACCAAGGCGTGGAAACCGGAAATCGCACCACAGGCAATGGTAATAAACAGGAATGGGAACATGGAGCCTGCAAATACCGGGCCAGTACCATCAATAAACTTGGTCACCGCTGGCAGTTTCATTTCAGGCATGGCAAACAGAATACCAATCGCCAGACCGGCAATTACACCAATTTTCAAGAAAGTGGATAGATAATCACGTGGCGCAAGCAACAGCCACACCGGCAATACTGATGCAATAAATCCATAGATAATCAATGCCCAGGTCAGCTCAGTTCCCGATAGTGTGAAGAACGGCCCCCAGTACGGATGTTGCGCGATGTTTTCACCGTAGATGATCCCGAGCATCATCAATACAAAACCAATAATCGACACTTCTGCAATTTTACCCGGACGGATAAAACGCATATACACGCCCATAAAGATCGCAATCGGAATCGTGGCAGCAATACTGAACACGCCCCACGGACTATTGGTCAAGGCTTTGACGACCACCAGTGCCAACACCGCCAGGATGATGATCATCACGCCTAAAGCACCAAGCATGACGATAATACCGGCAAAGGTGCCGAGTTCCTGCTTGGCCATTTCACCGAGTGAACGACCGTCACGACGGGTCGAAATAAACAGCACCAGAAAATCCTGTACCGCACCGGCCAGTACTACACCGACCAAGAGCCAGATGGTTCCGGGCAAATAACCCATTTGCGCGGCCAGGATCGGACCGACCAGCGGGCCTGCACCGGCAATTGCAGCAAAGTGATGGCCAAACAAAACACTTTTATTGGTTGGCACATAGTCCAGACCATCGGCCAGACGATGCGCAGGGGTTAAACGGCGCTCATTCAGCTCGAATACTTTGGTGGCAATAAACAGGCTATAGAAACGGTAAGCAATGCTATAGACACAGGCAGCTGCCAGTACCAGCCAGACTGCATTGACATGCTCACCCCGACTCAGGGCCAGCACTCCAAAGGAGACTGCACCCACTATGGCTACCAAAAGCCAAATTATTTTCGAAGTCAGCGTGGACTTCTTTTGTAAAGTTTCCATTCAATCCCTCATATTGTGATGCATACAAATCAGCGCGGTTGTTGTTGTTCGAAGTACTGCTGTTTTCCCTTGCGACTTTACGCCTGTTCTTTTCACTTTCCTCTAAGACTTTGGCATAAAAAAAGGGATGATCTAGATCATCCCTCTCGATAATAGTCTATTTTAAAACCATTATGCACGTTCTAAATAATCACCAGTACGGGTATCTACACGAACGCTTTCTTCTTGCTGTACGAATAATGGAACACGTACCACAGCACCTGTTTCAAGTTTCGCCGGCTTACCGCCGCCGCCAGAAGTATCACCACGAACGCCTGGATCAGTTTCAACGATTTTAAGTACCACGAAGTTCGGTGGAGTCACGTTTAACGGCACGCCATTGAACAGCATAATGGTACATTTTTCATTTGAATCGTCTTTTAACCATTTTGCAGCATCGCTCATCGCTGTTTTATCAGCTGCGATTTGTTCAAACGATACAGGATCCATAAAGTTCCACATTTCGCCATCGTTGTACAAGTATTCCATTTCTACTTCAACGATATCAGCCGCTTCTAGGTTCTCGCCTGATTTGAATGTTTTTTCCAGAACTTTACCTGATTTAAGGTTACGTAATTTTACGCGGTTGAAGGCTTGGCCTTTACCTGGTTTTACGTATTCGTTTTCCATGATTGAACATGGGTTACCATCAAGCATAACCTTAAGGCCTGACTTGAAATCATTCGTAGAATAATAGGCCATGACTGGCGCTCTCCAAACTTACTAACTTTAATCTATCGATGCTAAGGGCTGTTGCAATGTCATTTAGCAAGTCTGACACGAACATTAAGTTGCCACATGCACATTCATTTAATGTTACGTATTCTAAATGAGCAATGGCGCTCGCCGCAATGAAAAATTCCGCTTTCAGCCCTTCACACTGCCTAAGTTACCATCAGGCATGAAAATCCTTTGTTTATTCATGTCTTGCTGGACGCTAAAATGCCATCCGGCTGTCATCATTTTTGACATATAGTCATGACGACAAATTTTATCGCACAGCAGATTATTCTGGTTCTCGACAAACTGTTAAACTGCAACCCTCTGGCCTTGCTCCCACTTCTACTGTTAATCTTCCAGCATGACGAATTATTTATATCAAGAACAAAACTGGCAATCACAGCTTAGCGACCTGATTACCGATCCGCACGAACTGCTTGAACTGCTGCAACTCGCACCGGCGCAGCTGCTCTCAGGTGCCATTTTGGCCAGTGAACAGTTCAAATTACGTGTGCCACGTGCTTTTGTCGGCAAAATGCAGCCAGGCAATCCTTTAGACCCGCTACTGTTACAAGTCCTGCCGCATCATCTGGAGCTGGAAGATCATCCGGGATTTGTTACCGATCCCTTGGGCGAAGAACAGGCCAATCAGCAGCCCGGCGTATTACATAAATATAAATCGCGTTTCTTGCTGACGCTGACCGGTGCCTGTGCCGTGCATTGTCGTTACTGTTTCCGCCGGCATTTTCCTTATCAGGACAACCTGCCTAAAAATGAAGACTGGATCAATATCAAGCAATATCTGCAAAGCCAGCCTGATATTAATGAAGTGATTCTGAGCGGTGGTGATCCACTGACCTTATCCAACCGGAAATTGCAACTCTGGATCGAGCGGCTAGAATCTCTACCACAGCTCAAATTTTTAAGAATACATTCACGAGTTCCCATTGTGATCCCTAACCGGGTGGACGAAGAGCTACTTAGCATGTTAAAAAACAGTAGGCTACGTATTATTCTGGTGGTACACTCCAACCATGCATCGGAGCTGGATGACTTCACCTGCAAGCGTTTGAACCAGTTGGTTCAAGAACAGATTACTGTGCTGAATCAGACAGTTTTATTAAAAGGTGTGAATGATTCTGCTCAGGTTTTGACAGATTTAAGCTATCGCTTGTTTGATGCCGGGGTGATGCCGTATTATTTACATGTACTTGATAAAGTAAAAGGTGCACATCATTTTGATTTACCACCTGATGACATTTATGAGATTTATACTGAAGTTTTAGCGAACCTTCCGGGGTATTTGGTTCCTAAACTGGTTCGAGAAATAGCGGGCGAGAACAATAAGACACCGCTTTTTGGGGTTTCAACATTTTTGAGTTAAATAATAAAGATGAGCAAGCATACGTCCGACATTTTTCAGACACCGACGGAACTCACACGAGATCAGCTGAGCTTTTGCCCGACGACTGCCAAAGCTTTGCAAGAGTGGGTTTCCGGTATTTCAATTTTGCAACTGGGAAATTCATCCAAATCCCTGTTTAATGCCTTATTAGAAATTTCTGAGCTGAAATGCACAGAAACCCTGCGCTTTGACCTGATTCAGGTCTTGCATCCGACCCTTGAAAATGTTCTGACCAGTCTGGAAAAGCATTTTGTCAATCAGGGGCTGATTACTTCGGATCGTAACGATCAAATCATTGAACTGGCCATGCTGCTGCGTAGCCATTTTGCCAAAATTTATATTGATATCGTCAAACGCTGTAATCATCAACTGACCCATCAAAAATTTTCCCTGTTTTCTCTGGGTAAAAAGAAAAGCATTCAAACCGCGCGTATGGTGTCGATTTATTATGCTTTGCAACAGCTCAGCCTGCTGTTATATCAACAGCATATGTTATACAGCACACCGGATATGGGGCAATGGTTGGCTGCACATCAACTGCTTGAATGTGCAATCGAAAATAATTTCTACCAAAGCAATATCAATCAGGTTTTAGGTACCCAGCACGAGATCCAGAATATTGCACATGCTTATGCTCAACTGATTTTACTGGATATTTTTAATACCCATCAGATTCGCCCTGCAGAAATTCAGGGGCTGTACCTATGCAGTTTTGACTGGGCCAAACTGGTGCAGATTCTACCGAAAGAAACCACACTGTCCCGCTATGTGGTGGATGCCAGCAAAGATCACCCCCCGATCTTTAATTCGCATCAGGGTGAAAATTTTCAGCCAAGCTTCTATATTTCCACCCAGAATCTGATGGAACATTTGACCCATACTCAAAGCAAAAATGCCCAGTATCTGTCGCGTAATGAAAAACTGTTCCTGACCCCTGCACTACATTTTCATATCTATAATCTGCTCTCGAATAATATCGAACGCCGTCACGAACGTTATGAATATTCAGCCCAGATCAATATCTGCTTTGGCTTGACGGTGGCACATTTTTATCTATCCAAAGGTAAAAACTTTAACGAGACCCTGGAACTTGAGGCCAATTATAATTTCCAGAGTGAAAGCAGTTTTGTCAGCTCAATGGAAAATGCCATTCCAAGTGGTTTTAGCAGCATCAAGGCCCTCGATCGCGAAACCAAACAGATTCATAGTGCTGAAGTTCTGGATATTAGTGTCAATGGTTACCGGATTAAATGGACTGGTATTACCCCTGCCAATCTGAAAACCGGTGAATTTATTCTGGTTCAGGAAAAATCACAGCGTCAGTGGCGTGGTGGTGTGATTCGCTGGATCAAGCAATCGACCGACAAGAGTCTGGAAATTGGTCTGGAAGTTCTGGCTCAGGAATTATTCCCTTGCGCGGCTTATAGCCGTACCGAACGCCATCATGTCAATTATCAGCCTGCACTGCTGGTAAAAATGACGCAACTGGATCAGGTCACGACCAGTGTGATTGTCTCTGGTTCACAGATGTTTAGGGAAAAACAAACCATTCATTTACGCCTCGGTCAGAAAGAATTAAAAATCTATCTGACCAAAGCACAACTGATTACGCAGAGTTTTATCCGTTTTGATTATGAATTATTGAATGATCAAGAAGAAGAAATGATAGAAAACTTTATCGGTCAGCACATGAATGAAAGCAGAAATCATGATTTATGGGAAGCATTGAAGTGAGAAATCCATTATTGTCTAAAAAGTTAAAACGTACCGAAACACGTTTACTGATTATTGATGATAATCAAATTAGATATAACCAAATCCGTGATCTTCTGACCAGCAATGACTATCAGGTTGATGCTGTCCTGCTTGATGATTTGCAATCTTTTGAAAAACAGTTAAATTTTAACTGGGATCTGATTATCTTTGGCCGTGCTTATGATCTGAAATATGAACAGGCCTTAAGTCTGGTGCGTCTTTCCCAGCAGCCTCATCTGCCGATGATTTTGCTTAAACCGGATGACTATCAGGCTGAACACTATGCCCAGTATATTCATAAAGGAATTTATGACATTCTCAATTTTGACTACCTGGAACGCTTTTATGTGGGATTGATTCGGGCATTGTCATTTAGCCGTATATCGCAGACTCAGCAACATTTGCTCAATGAACTGGAAGCAGCACAAAGTCAGACACAATCCTTAGTCGAAGATAGTAATCGTGCCATCGCAACCATTCAAGAAGGGATTCATATTCAGGCCAATGCAGACTATCTGAAACTGTTTGGCTTACAAAGTGAAGACGAGATTATTGGCCTGCCGCTGCTAGATCTATTACAACCTTCTGATCTAAACGACTTTAAAACACGTTTCAAAAAGATTTCTCAAGGCCAGGTCGATTTAGGCCGGGTTGAAATCCACTCTCTTAATCCGCGTGTCGCCGCATCTAAGCCATTAAAACTGGAATTCTTGCCATCCAGCGCTGAAGAAGATGCACTACAAATTACTATTGATACTCAGGCTCAAGCAGGCAATACCGAGAAGCCGGCCGGAAAACCGAGTACTTTCCAGCTCCTTAAACGTGAAATAACCAAACAGTCCGCACCTGTAAATGCCATGGTAACTTTCTCTTTAAGTTCCTATGAACCAGAAGTTCTACAGTCTGAGTGGACGACGTTTAGTGGATATTTCAAAGCTGTTAAAGAATTCCTCAAAGAACAAACCCATGTTCCATTATTTAAGCTGGAATATGACGTCCTTGTCGGTCTGTTCCAGGCAGATTCCAAAGCAATTCTTGAATCCAAACTGATCGGATTAAATGCGCTCAGCAAGCCGCAATTAGTGACAGTGGGACAAAATTCGTTCCCGCTCAATTTACGCATGGGTTATGTGGTTCTGGAACAGGGTTTAAATGATGAAGCGCACTGCAATGAACTGATTGCACGAGCCTTCTCTACATCTTTACCTCAAGCAGAAGTAGCACCTGAATTTGTACTGGATATTCCTGCTTCACTGAGCAACCAGCCATCTCTAGAAATGCCGCAGATCGATTTTAGTGTGGCTGAAACACCAATCGAAAGCCCAACAGTTACGGCGATCAGTCCAGCAGTCAGCTCTATTCCTGCGGCGACACCTCATATCCTGAAAGCTTTGAGTGAATGTCTGGATCGTGGTGAAATCCATTTAAAATATCAGCAGTTGTATGATAAAGAAGATACCCGTCTTTATACTTATGAAGTGACCAGCGGCTTCATTTATGAGAATAAATGGCAGGATATTTCTACACTGCTTGAACTGCATGAAGATGATGAGCTGTCAATTAAACTGGATCGCTGGATTCTGGTTGAAGCCAGTAAACAGTTGCACAATTTTATTACCCAGTATCCGGATGCGACCTTAATCGTGAATTTGAACCGTGCGGTACTCTTTAAAGACCGTAGCTTCCCGGAATTTATTTCCAAGCTGATTACGATTATTCGTAGCAAAGTCCGACATCCGCTGATCCTGCAATTCTCAGAAGAAGATATTCTGCTGAATCAACAGGATGCACAGAAATATCTACGTGTTCTGCATGAACATGGCGCGCTGATTGCGCTGCGTGATTTTGGTCAATCGATGTATAGTCCGAATTTACTGCGTGAGCTGGAAATAGATGGTGTCAGCTTGCATTCCAGCTTGACCCAGATGCTGAATAACGAGACTGAAGTCGAGCAGCTGCAAGAAAAAATCACCAGCTATAATGATATCAAACCGCTGAATATTCTGGTCCGCGAATTAAATGATATGACCCTGTTCGCCAATGCCTGGAATGTTGATGCCCGCTTTATTCAAGGGGATTATTTCCAGAAAAAACTCGATCACCTGATTGATGTACAAGAGCATTAAATAGTTATATGCCTGCCATGCGGTTACTTTCCAAATGGCAGGCACAAAAAAACGGGCTTGAGACCCGTTTCTTTTATTTTGGGTATTAACGTTTAACAGAACGTGACATACCAGCAAAACGTTGTTTGAACTTGTCGATACGACCGCCAGTGTCAACGTTCTTTTGCTTACCAGTGTAGAATGGGTGGCAAGCTGAACATACGTCTAGGTAAAGTGTTTCTTTACCAGCAGCTGAACGAGTTTCGATTACGTTACCACATGAACAAGTCGCAACTAAAGTTTCATATTTTGGGTGAATATCGGCGCGCATGGTCGATTACTCCATTAGATTCAAGAAGGTTTAGCTGTCATCGCTATTGATCACTCTCAAATGAGGAAGCAGGAACAAAGTTCATGCAGATCAACACCACAACAGACCATTCTTTTGGCCCACCGAGACGGATACCGTCAGAGCTAAGCACAACAAGTGGGCATTATTATACGTGAAATGAATTTAATATGCGAATTATTCTTCTGCTTCTAACTCAGCCTCTTTGGCCCACACATTGGCAATAATCCCGCAAACCATCAATTGAATCTGATGAAAAATCATGATCGGCAAGACAATCATGCCCAGTGGCTGGCCAATAAATAGAATTTGTGCCATCGGCACGCCACTGGCCAGGGTTTTTTTAGAACCGCAGAAAAATACCGTTTTCTGGTCAGCGCGACTAAAACCCAGCCAGCGTGGGATATACAGCGACAACAGCATCACCAGGGTCAAAAGCACCGAACAGGCTAGCAATAACAGCAATAATGTACTGAGACTGACTTCATTCCAAAGTCCCGCTACTACGGCGCTACTAAAAGCACCATAGACCACCAGTAAAATTGAGCCTTGATCAAAGACCTTGACGATTTTTGGCATTTTCATCATTTTTGGATAAATCCAGGGACGTAAAATTTGCCCCAAGATAAAAGGTACCAATAACAACAGCGTAATCTGGATAATCGAAGCGGTTGGGTCAAACCCGTGCTCAGATTGACCTAAAATGAAAAATGCGACCAATACCGGGGTGATAAACATGCCGATAATATTGGAAAAAGAAGCACTACAGACAGCACCGGCCACATTCCCATGTGCGACGGAAGTAAAAGCAATCGAAGACTGAACGGTGGATGGCAGGAAGCACATAAACAGGAAGCCCCAGTACAGCTCCTGCCCGAGCATTGGCAATAAAATCGGCTTGGCCAGCAAACCTAGAATAGGAAACAAGGCAAAAGTCAGTGCAAAGACCAAAGTATGTAATTTCCAGTGCATGATCCCCTCCACCACCGCTTCGCGGGACAGCTTGGCACCGTGTAGGAAAAATAGAATGGCAATCGCGCCTGTCGTGATCCAGCCAAAAACTTCAGCGGCCTGTCCGGAGACAGGCACTACACTGGCCAACAGCACCATGACAAATAGCAATATCGTAAAGCGGTCCAATGCCAACAATTTAAGCATCTGCTGTTCTTCCCTTAAAGTTTTATTGTTCGATAAAAAAATGCCCGGCTATCTTAACAGATGCCGGGCCCATGCTATGCACTCAGGCTGATGTAATATTTTCATCTATACGTGAATACATTTCATCTATCACGCTACATCCCACTTAGTTATTACGTGCATCCTGATCTTGCTGGATCAGCTCGATTTTATAGCCATCTGGGTCTTCTACAAATGCAATGACAGTCACACCGCCTTTCATTGGACCAGCTTCACGCACGACATTACCACCACGTGCCTTGATCTCTTCACATGCCTTATAAGCATCATCGACTGCAATCGCGATATGACCATAGGCATTGCCCAGCTCATAGCTGTCTGTATCCCAGTTATGCGTCAATTCAAGTACGGTGTGATTTTCTTCATCGCCATAACCGACAAAAGCCAGGGTAAAACGGCCCTCTTCGTAATCACGTTTACGAAGCAAAGTCATGCCAAGTACTTCAGTATAGAACTTGAGCGATTGTTCTAAATTGCCTACACGTAACATGGTATGCAGCATGCGCATATTAATCATCCTTCTGTACAGATTGTTGTTGGTGTTCACCGAGCAGTTTTGCTACCCAAACCACCAGAATCAGGATCGGAATCCCAATTAACGTGGTCATCAGGAAGAATTTCGGATAACCAATATTGGTCACTATAGTACCCGAATATCCGCCTAAAATCTTGGGAGTCAGGGTCATGAGTGAGCTAAAAATCGCATATTGAACCGCGGTAAATGACACACTGGTCAGGCTCGACAAGAATGCAATAAACGCAGCACCCGCAAGTCCGGCAGCCAGATTATCGACAATAATGGCAAAATAAAGCCACTTGTCGCTATAAGGTTTGATGACCTTACCACTGACTTCGATCATGTCGGAGCTACTGCCATCTATCACCGCCAAAGGCTGAATATCAACATCCAGATTCTGGCCAGGGATGAGCTGATCATTGACCTGATAAACATGTGTGGTTTGCTGAAGCGCCTGGCCATCTTGCATCAAGACTGCACTGACAATATGTGCGGGTGACTGAATCAGTTGCTGCGCAGGAATCGCGGCAGTAAATACGCCTTCACTTTCTAATTTTGCCTCAAGATTCTGATCATTGATTTGTAAAACAATCTTTTGAATCGGTTGCAGCGCTGCACCGACATATTGACCACGTACCACAATGGTCTTGTCCTGTTCAGCGACATTGAGGGTATTGTCACTGGTGATCGGCAGAATCTGTAACTGGGTGCTGCCCTGTTGTGCAGTCAAATACGGCATGCTGACCTGTACAGGCTGAGTAGCATGATCTGAATTTAGATAGCTGGCTGTCACTTGCAGTTGCTTACTCTGCGCTAAAACATCACTGGGTACATTCAGCTTCCAGTAACCGACTTCATCGGTATCGGCCTGATAAACCTGATTAGCGACCCTAACTTCGACAGCTGCCAGTTTTTCACCAGATTTGACCAGTCCAATAAAAATCAGGTTGGTGGAACAGGCCAGCACGGCACCGACAAACATCAGTTTCATGATGTTCATTTTCTGGGCCAGTAAACCACCGAGAAAACCACCAATTAAAGAGAAAATCACCCCATAGACTTTGACCGCTTCGGCAATCTGCTCTTTACTGAAATTCAGGTCCTGATAGAAGACGTTGGAAATGACCCCGGCGATGATATCGGAAACCCGATAAAAACCGATCAATAACAACAGCACCAATGCCAGTTTTAAGCCATAGCGCCTAAAGAAGTCTGCAACCGGATTAACCCAGGTTTCATAGGCCATCTGCTTGTTGACTGCACCCATTTTCACCAAGCTTGCACCAATGGCAAAGGCAATCGCACCAGAACCAATAAAGCGTAAGGCTTCAAAGCAGAACAAGGCAAAAGTATCTTGAATGGTGAACTGTTCGGTAATACTGGCGACCAGATTGCCTGAATAGATATAGCTCAGTACAAAGCTGATCACTGCGACAAAAAACACTGCGACTAAACGGAAATAATCACTGCGCAGATAATGTTTAGGCACACGGTCAACCTGCGGTTCCCGAATGCAAAGCGTGGTGACAATTCCGACCAGCATTACCGCGGCCATGGCCAGATAGGTCCATTTCCAGGCATCATAGATATAGTTGCCTTTGGCTGTGCCCAAATAAGCGGCCAGAAACAAGGCGCCAGCACCCGCCACGATCATTCCGATCCGATAACCGGCATTATAGGTCGCGGCCAAGACGGTCTGCATCTGGGTTTCCGCCAGTTCAATCCGGTAGGCATCAATCACAATATCCTGCGTTGCAGCAGAAAAGCCTAACAGGACTGCACCCAGCGCCATTTGCTGTAAATGAGTTACGCCCAAAGCCGGATCAGAAAAAGCCATAATGGAAATGGCGCAGACAATCAGAATCTGTGCAATCAGCAACCAGGCTCGACGGCGTCCCAGAGCCTTGGTCAAAAAAGGCACTGGCAGTTCATCAATGAGCGGCGCCCAGACGAATTTAAACGAGTAGCCCAATGCTGCCCAGCTAAAAAAAGTGACTGCACTTTTGCTGATTCCGGCCTCACCTAACCATAAAGACAGACTGGAAAAAATCAGAAGAATCGGGACACCGGCCGAAAATCCCAAGAACAGCATGATCAAGGCACGTCGATCTAAAAATGCTGTAAATGCGGATTTCCAACCCGTCGTTTGTGTTGTCATTGCTTTATTATTTTCCGCGGAAAAACCAATTGCTGCTATTCAATCCTGTAATAGCGCATCTTTCAACAAGATTTATATATTTATCACATTTCCGATTTTTTATTTTCTGGCAAAAGCCACATGTTCGCTTGAATTTTCCAAGCAAATCTGTATACCTTAACGCTTATCAACGTAATATTTCGTTTTGGATTTCAACAGTGACCCAGAGACTCGATCAAATTAATTCTTCTATCGCCAGCAACAATACGACAACACCAGAAAATATCCGCTCAGATTTACTTATCTCGGCATTTGAACAAAGCGAAATTCACAACACCCTTGAGCATACCCGCTTAAAATCCACCCAACTAACGCACATTCCAAACCTAGAAAAAATTCCGGCGTCGACCAAACGGATCAAGCCCCTGAATAATTTCTTGGGACAAGACCGCGCACGGGCTTCGGTCGAGGCAGGGATTGCCTTACCTTATTCAGGCTATAATATTTTTGCCGTGGGTACGGCTGGCTTGGGCAAACGCACCATGGTGAAGCGCCTGCTGCAACAGCATGCCAAAACCATGGAAACCCCAAACGACTGGGTCTACGTCAACAACTTTCAAAACCAGCGCCAGCCAATAGCATTGGAGTTTCCCGCAGGTCAAGGTCCAAAATTTCAGGCCATGCTAAATCAAAGCTGGCAAACCATTCTGAAACAGCTCGAACGCCGTTTTACTGCGGAAACCTATCACAACCGCATTGAAATGATTCGCCAGGAAACTGGCGATGAACAGCAACAGGCGCTGATTGAACTCACCAAAGAAGGTGCAGAACTCGATCTGAAACTGATCTCGCGACACGATGAACACTGCTTTGTTCCCGTACATCTGATTGATGACAAATTACAGGAAATGACTCAGGAAGATCTGAATGCGCTGAGCAATCAGGATCGGGCCGAATTGGCGACCAATATGCGCTATATGGACAAAAAACTGGAGCGTCTGGGTTTGCATCTGGGTGATCTGGAAGATGATGCACGCGACCGAGTTCAGATTCTGAATCGTGATATTGCCAAACAGGTGGTGGTGCCACGTGTAGAACAGATTTTATCCAAGTTCAAACATGTGCAAGGCTTGGAACATTATCTAAAATATTATGCCGAAGATATTATCAATAATGTCGAAATCGTGCTGGAACAGGAAGAAGATGATTTCACCCCGGCACTATTCAGCCGCGTACCGGCACGTTATCAGGCCAACGTGATTATTACCCACAAGCCGAATAGCGGTGCGCCAGTCATCTTTGAAGATTTTCCAACACATTACAATTTACTTGGTCATGTGGAACAGCTAACCCAAAATGGCACGATCACCACGGACTTCACCCTGATTCGTCCCGGAACGTTGCATAAAGCCAATGGCGGCTTTCTGATGCTGGAAGCGGAACAATTACTGGAACAGCCTTATGCATGGCAAGGTTTGAAGCGTGCGCTTAAATCCGGGCATTTAAAACTGTCTTCACTTGAGCATATGATCACGCTGACCGGCAGTATTTCAATTGAACCCGCATCGATTCCATTGAACATTAAAGTGATCTTGCTGGCCGAGCCTGAAATTTATTATGAAATTCTAGAGCTTGAACCGGAGCTGGGCAGCATCTTTAAAATCCGTGCTGATTTTACCGATACATTACAACGTAATGACGACAACGAGCAGGCCTATATGCAGCTGATTGCCGACTATGTGCAATCGGATAAATTATTGCCTTTTGACCGTTCTGCTTTGGCTGCACTGCTCACAGATTCCAGCCGTCAGGCCGAAGACCAAAGTTCATTATCATTACATGCCCTGACCTTGGGTGACCTGATTCGTGAAGCGCATCATCATGCCTTTCAGGCCGGTGACAAGATGGTCTCGGAAAAACATATCAATACCGCACTCGATCATCGCAAATATCGCTTAGGCTATTTACGTGAGTTGTACTGGCAGGATCTGACCCGTGGTACACAGCTAATCGAAACCCGTGGCCATCGTCTGGGACAGATTAATGCTTTGTCGGTAATTCATTATGCCGATGTCGAATTTGGCCTTCCTTCACGTCTGACTGCTTCGGTGTATCAAGGGGGTGGTGACATTCTCGACATTGAGCGCAGTGTGGAACTCGGTGGCTCCTTGCATGCCAAAGGCGTGTTATTGATGTCGTCTTTCCTGAAAGCACATTTTGGTCGTGAACAGACCCTGCACTTCTCTGCGGCGCTGGCCTTTGAACAAAGCTATGGTCAGGTCGATGGTGACAGTGCCACAGTCGCGGAACTGTCTGCCCTGCTCTCGGCGATTAGCCAGTTACCGATTGATCAATCCTGGGCCATTACCGGCTCCATGAACCAGTTGGGACAAGTACAGCCAGTGGGCGGTGTCAATGCCAAAATTGAAGGTTTCTTTGATGCCTGCAAGCTGCAAGGTCTGACCGGCAAACAAGGCGTGATTATTCCACGTCAGAATATGCAGCATCTGATGCTGCGTAAAGATGTCACCATTGCTGTCGAAGAAGGTCAGTTCCATATTCATGCGATTGATACCATTGATCAGGCGCTGGAAATCCTGATGGCGCGTCCGGTCGGCACCTTGGATAAAAAAGGTCGCTATAGCAAAAATTCAATCTATGCCGCGGTGATGGCACAGCTGGATTACTGGCAAGCGATTGAAGATGGTGGTGAGCTGGTCGAATTACCGAAGAAAAAGAAAAAAAAGAAGAAGAAAAAAGACAAGAAGCAAATTGTTGAGCCACACACTGAACTTGAAGCAGGTCATGCAATAGCTCAAAAGCCAAATGCAGCAACAGAAGATTAATCCGGTCGTTGCTCTATCTTTAAAATAGCAATAAAAAAGCGCTTCTCAATGAAGCGCTTTTTTAACATCTGGCTTGATTTAAATCTTAATTTAATTAAGCATCAGCTGCCGGGCTGTACTGTTCAACCAAAGGCTTTAATTCACCTTTTTGGAACATGTCGAGCATGATATCGCTCCCACCGATCAACTCACCATTGATCCAAAGCTGTGGAAATGTCGGCCAGTTGGCGATTTGTGGTAACATCGCACGAATGTCCTGATTTTCCAGAATGTTTACATAAGCAAACGGACGACCAATCTGACTGAGTGCTTCTACTGCACGTGCAGAAAAACCACATTGTGGAAATTGCGGTGTGCCTTTCATATAAAGAAGTACTGCATGTTTAGCAATTTGGTCACGAATTAACGCTTCGGTATCGCGTGCTTGTTCAGTCATTGATAAATCCTCAACTCATCTGTCTGGCATTATACCCAAATCCAGACAAAACAGTATGTCTAAAGCAATAATTCCAATTTTATTTACAATTACCCTTTAAATCTGAGCGGGTTTTTGCTTATATAAGTTTTTCTTTCCACCTAACAGTTAAGAGTTAGTCATGAATAATATTACCCTCGCACCGGTACAAACTGATCAACCTTCTCACTTGATGCCTGTATTTGGCCGTCAACCGATCAGCTTTGTCCGAGGACGAGGTGCATATCTTTATACCGAAGATGGTACAGAGTATTTAGATGCATTAACCGGAATTGCAGTATGTGGTCTGGGTCATGCGCATCCAGTCATTGCCGAAGCAATTGCTGATCAGGCTGCGACCTTGATTCATACCAGCAACCTGTTTGAAGTGCCTTGGCAAACTGCGGCAGCACAAAAACTGGCCGAAGTCGCGGGTATGGAAGAAGTATTCTTCTCCAACAGTGGCGCAGAATCAAATGAAGGTGCAATCAAAATTGCACGTAAATTCGGTCATATGCAAGGCATTTCTTCACCCAAAATTATTGTGGCGGATCGTTCTTTCCATGGCCGTACCATGGCCACCCTTTCTGCAACAGGCAATAAAAAAGTTCAGGAAGGCTTTGGCCCGCTGGTCGAAGGTTTTATTCGTGTACCTTTTGGTGATCTCGAAGCGATTGAAGAGGCAGCGCTTCATCATCCGGATATCGTAGCCATTTTAGTTGAGCCCATTCAGGGTGAAGGTGGTGTAAATACCGCACCTCAAGGTTTCAGCTATCTCGAAGAGATTCGTCAAATCTGTAACCAGCACAACTGGTTGATGATGCTAGACGAAGTGCAAACCGGGAATGGCCGTACGGGCAAATATTTTGCTTATCAGCACACCAGCATTATTCCTGATGTACTGACCACAGCCAAAGGCTTGGGTAATGGTTTCCCGATTGGTGCCGTCATGACTCAAGGTCGTGGTGTAGGTGTACTAACTGCCGGTAATCATGGTTCGACTTATAGTGGTACAGCTTTGGGTTCACGTGTGGTCTACACCATTCTCGATATTATGCAAAAAGAAAATATCGTCGCCAATGCTGCGGAAAAAGGCGCTTATATCGTGGATCAGCTACGCAACAAACTGGCCGATCAAAATGTGAGCGTGCGTGGTTTCGGTCTGATGATCGGAATTGAATTACCGAAAGAATGTACTGAGCTGGTCGCAATTGCACGTGATGAATACAAAACCATCATCAATGTGACTGCCGGTAATGTGGTTCGCCTGTTGCCTACCCTGAACATTACTCAGGAACAGGCTGATCAGCTGATTGAGCGTTTAGTGAAAATGATCAACGCTTTTTTGGCCTAAACCCTGCGCTTAAAAACAAAAAAGCCGCTTGAAAGCGGCTTTTTTATATTCTGTATCTTATGATGCGGCTTGTAAAATACGCCCACCAGAAATCTGGTCAAAATATTGTTTCAATGTATCTAGGCAACGAAGAATTTTTGTCGGTTGTTGCTCACGTTTCGGCATGACTGCATATAGTGTAATCGGTGGAAGTCGCCATTCAGGCAAAACTTCAACCAAAGTGCCATTCAGTAAGTCTTTTTTCGCATCGAGATATAAAATCTTGGCAATCCCATTGCCCTGCAAGCACATCGATTTTGCCACCAGACCATTATTGGTACTGAAACGGGATTTCAATTCAAAATCGGCTTTTTCTGCAGTATTGACATTTTGAAACTGGAAATACTGATGATTTTTGATATGGGTCAAAGGCAGCACATCATGATTTTTAAGATCATCAGGACGTGAAATAATGGTGCTCTGATTAATATAACTCGGTGTCGCCACCAGAATTTGCTCAATCTGCATCAATGGCACCACCTGAAGATTGTGCTCATCATTTTTCTGTTCAAATCTTAAGGCGATATCGATACGCCCATCGAACAAATCAACCTCATGATTATTGGTTTCCAGATGTACTGCCAGGCCACGATGTGCGGACATCCAGTGAGAAAGTGCAGGAATCACATGATTCGCGCACAATTCTGGCAAAGCGACAATGCGCAGTTCACCCACAAGATCATCGCGTAATTCATTGATTCGGACTTTACCGCGCTCTGCAGCAGATAGCATTTCCTGGCAACTGTAGAAAAAAGCTTGTCCCGCTTCCGTCAAACTTAACTTTCTCGTTGAACGATTTAAAAGTACCACTTCCATATCATGTTCTAATGAGCGAATTTGTTGACTCACGGCGCTGGTCGTAATCCCTAATTCACGGGCAGCACCGCTAAACGAGTTTTTTTCTACAACACAAGCAAAAACACCCATTGCTCGAAGTTGATCTAACATAAATTTCCCTCTAAACTTATGAGATGCCTCATCATTTGATAAAAGCAACTTATTGTATTATACGGCGAAATTCACGTTTTGCATTATTTATTTAATTGTTTGGTAAAACTGTAGTTGGATTAATCGGTTTACCGTCTAAGCGCACCTGAAATTCAAGCATGGTTCGCGTTGTACCAGTTGAACCCATTTCTGCAATTTTTTGCCCCGCTTTTACATTCTGTCCGCTTTTTACATCCAGTTTGCTGTTATGGGCATAAGCCGTAATATAGCCATTAATATGCTTCACCAACACCAGATTGCCATATTCTTTCAGGCCATCTGCAGCATAAACAACCTGCCCGTCTGCTGCTGCAAACACCGGATCACCGACATTGCCGTTATAGCGTGTGCCTTTGATATTAGATGCCAGATTATACTGCTGCAAAACTGGGCCATTAGACGGTTTTACCCAACCTAAACCCGCGGCAGTAGAGACGGGTGTCATTGGCGCCGGCGTGCTCACACGCGGTGTAGTCTGCACGGTGGTCGCTGGTGTAACTGGTGCCGGTGTTGGTACTGCAATCGTTTGACGCTGGATAGGGGCTGCCTGAGTCACTGCCTGCGTGCTGGTACTGCGACGTACGGTATTATTTTTCAGGCGGATCGACTGTCCCACATAAATCCGGTAAGGTGCAGCAATATCATTCATCTCGGCAACACTGATATAGTTCAGTCCATAACGTGCTGCGATCCCACTCAATGTATCTCCTGAACGTACCGTATAGAAATCAGGAGCTGTCGCATAACGCGTCGCATTATTTACTTGAGGTTTGGTTGCACAACCGGTGATTACTCCTGTAGAAATAACAACGGTTGATAAAACTAGGGTTTTAATCAGGGCTGCAGGCGAAGCAACAACACATTTCGGTAACACCAAGAACATTATCTTCCTCTCTAAGATCTATACGGTTGCAAAATCCCGTTAAGATTAGCAAAGTTTTACTGCAATATACTTGCAATCGCGAGTTTTTCACAAAGTTATAACACTGAGAACGCATTTTCTGCCAATTGTGTTTGAAGATTCCGCAAAACCTCATAGTTGGTGGCATCCATCTGAATCGGAGTAATGCTGACATAGCCATTGGCCACAGCAAAGAAGTCCGAGTCAATCTCGCTAAATCCTGGCTTAGGTTCTGCGACTGCTTCTCCAGACAGTCCAATCCAGTACACCTGACGACCACGTGGGTCAACATGACTGGTGATGGGCTTCGACTGACGGCGGCGGCCTTGATAAGTCACTTTTTCACCCTGTAATTCAGCCATATCCGGAATATTGATATTAAAAATATGACGCTCAGGAAGAACCGGCAAACCGCGTGCAATAAAATCATGTACCCAGTTGGCAGCTAGCTGATAATCCTGAGGGTGTTGATAGCTGCGTACATTCGGCCCACTCAATGACACCGCAATAGCAGGATGTTTACTTAAGCGACCTTCAAAGGCTGCCCCGACTGTACCGGAATACAAGACATCATCCCCCAGATTGGCACCACTATTAATACCGCTGACCACCAGATCAAATTCAAAGTCAAACAGGCCGTTCATAGCCAGATAAACACAATCTGCCGGAGTACCATTGACAGCCCAGACATCGGGAGAAATCTGAATCAGGCGTAAAGGTCGGTCCAGAGTCAAAGCACTGGAGTAACCACTGCGCTCACTTTCTGGCGCTACAATAACAATCCTCCCCAAAGGTTTTAGAGCCTGTGCCAATGCCTGAATACCCGGTGCAAACACACCATCATCATTTGAAACTAAAATATTCACTGAAAAATCTCGTCGCGCTAAAAAATGACTGGTTAGGACATTTAATTGTATTAGTGCTGGAATTATATATATTTACTGCTCGACATCCATCTTTAAAATATGTGGCTCAAGATGATTAAAAAATTCTCTTTATTTAGTGCTTTCGCTTTAAGCCTGGCAGTATCTGTTTCTCCTTCAGTTATGGCGAGCGAGCTGACTGTTGACGAAAACAATACCATTGTGAAAGAAGACATCGCATCGGCACAAGTCATGGCTGAGGTTTGCCCGGCTATGATTGGCCAAAATGCAAAATTAGACAGCATTATTCAGACTCTCATCCAGTCTTATCTTGCAGACTACTCAGATAAAGGCATGAGCTATCAAAAACTACAGGCAGATAGCGAATATAAATCTTTACTGGAAGAAGCTCGTCAGGGTGCAAAACAAACCAGTACTGACGAACAAAAAACCGTATGCGAAGAGATTCTGGATTATCAGGGCTAAGCTAGATAAATCTTCAAATAAGACGGTGTAAACATCGTCTTATTTTCTCTTACAGATTTCTTCATAATTCTACAGCTTCGCTACATTTTCCCACTTTTCAATTTCAAAAATAAGTTTAAGCTAGGCAAATTATTGTTCTAAATCTATTTTTTGAGTTTTTTAATGAAATATCCATTACTTCAAGCCATGACACTTTGTGCAGCTTCTGCCGTGACTCTTTTAGGAACATCTGCATTTGCAGCCAATGAAAATATCAATGTCACGCCAACCCAGCAAGTGACCAAGCAGGAACTGGCTGCGATTTATGTTCTTTCAGAAATCTGCCCGAGCATGGTTAAGGACAAGTCACAGTTCAATCAGGGCTATACCAAGCTGGTGACTGAATATATGCCAGGTCAGCGCAATCCGGTTGCAAGCTTAAACCAGATGGTTCAACAGAACAATTTCCGCAGTATTCTGGCTGAAGCACAATCTGATGCCAAGAAAGCTGGCAAGAAAAAAAATCAGGTGATTTGTAATGAATTAAGCACCTATAACAATTAACCTGCTTTTCTGCCGATTACTTACAATACTTTTGAAATAAGACCGGGTTTCCCATAGAAGTCCGCCTAGCTTTATCCTAAAATGCTAGGCTCTTCGTGCTTACATCAAGATATAGGAACCCACTAGAAATGACCCAAAAAACTGCCCTTGCTGCATTATTATTAGTTCCTAGTTTTAGCTTTGCAGCAACTGTCCTATCTGCACCACCAGAATTGAATAATAAATCCTACGTGCTAATGGACTATGAGACAGGGCAACTTCTCGCTTCAAAAAATGAAAATGAAAAATTAGCCCCTGCTTCAATGACCAAGATGATGACCAGCTACATCATCGAACAAAAACTATTGAGCGGTGAACTCACTGAAGATGAACAGGTTCGCATGAATGAGTCAGCATGGTGTCGCGGTAGTAGCGCGGAATCATGTATGTATGTGCCTTTAAACGGTACGGCCACTGCACTTGAAATGCTGCGCGGAATTATTATTCAATCGGGTAATGATGCATCTAAGGCCATGGCTGAACATATTGCAGGGAACGAGGGTACCTTTGCACATATGATGAATCAGGAAGCCAAACGTATTGGCATGACCAATACCAGCTTTATCAATTCAACCGGTATGCCTGCTGAAGGTCATTATTCAACTGCCAAAGATATGGCAACGCTGGCACAGCACATCATTAAAGACAGTTCCAAGTATTATCCGATTTATGCTGAAAAAGAATTTACCTTTAATGGCATCAAGCAAGGTAACCGTAATGCCCTGCTGTATACCGACCCAAGTGTAGATGGCTTAAAAACAGGTCATACCAATGAAGCAGGGTATTGCTTGACCACGTCGTCTAAACGTGGCCCTACTCGCTTGATTTCAGTTATTTTTGGTGCACCTACCATGCAGGAACGTGCAACGCAGACACGTGAATTGCTGGCTTGGGGTTATGCAAACTTCGAAACCAAAAATGTTCAACCAGCTAAACAGGTACTTGCTAAAGCCAAAGTCTGGTTTGGTAAGGAAGATGAAGTTCAGATCGGTCTTGCTGAAAACTTTAATGTGACCATGCCGAAAGGTCAGGCCAATGCGATTAAAACCCAGCTGGTGGTTCAACCGAAACTGACTGCACCATTACAACCGGGTCAAGTCGTGGGTAAATATGTTGCGACTCTGGATGGTAAAGTCATTTCAGAAAAACCTCTTGTGGCTTTGAATGCAGTGGAAGAAGCGGGTTTCTTCGCGCGTATGCTCGACCATATCAAACAGTTCTTTAGCAACTTATTCTAAGTCTAAACAGACCATTTCAGTCTTGGACTAAGACCAAAGCACTCATTCAGATGGGTGCTTTTTATTTTATACTATGCACATGATCCTTCATCATTTAGCGGACAGATCGTTATGAGCCAAAATATTCGTTCTTATTTAGATATGACCCCACAGATTGATGCTTCCTGTTATGTCGATCCGATGGGAATTGTGGTCGGCGATGTGGTTTTGGCTGAAAATGTCTCGGTATGGCCTTTTGCCGTAATTCGGGGTGATGTGAATCATATTCGGATTGGTAAAAACTCAAATGTACAAGATCACTCGATGTTGCATGTCAGCCATAAGAAAGCCGATAAGCCTGAAGGTTCGCCTTTAATTATTGGTGAAGATGTCACCATTGGCCATCATGTCAAACTACATGGTTGTACCATTGGCAATCGTGTTTTGGTCGGTATTGGTACGATTATTCTGGATGATGTGATTGTTGAAGATGATGTAATGATTGGTGCAGGTTCGCTTGTTCCACCGAATAAGGTTTTGGAAAGCGGTTATTTGTATGTGGGCAGCCCTGTGAAAAAAGTGCGTCCGCTGACAGATAAAGAAAAAGCATTTTTACCGTATTCAGCGCAGAATTATGTGAAGGTGTCGGGGAGTTATAAAAATACTTAATTACAGCAAAATACAGTGCTATATGAACTTGAGATATGTATCCTTCATTATACAAATATCAAGGTTGTATAATTAGTAAGTGAGGGGTGTTTTTCTCGTTTAAATATTATTCATGCATAATGCTATTAATCAGTAGGATGATGCTCCCTCATGACAAATCATATCCAGATTATAGATGGATCATCTTTCAAATCGATCTTCGTAGTAGGCGACTTGCATGGTTCTTATCACTTGCTGATGAGCCATCTCAACGCTATCGATTTTGACTTTGATAAAGATTTGTTGATATGCACGGGTGACCTGGTTGATAAAGGCAAAGAAAATTTAGAATGTTTTTCATTGATTAAAAAACCATGGTTTCGAACCGTTCGTGGCAATCACGAAGAAATGTGTATTAAAAGTCTATTTGATTCAAAGCTTAGACATTTACATGAAAGAAATGGTGGTGAGTGGTTCTATCAGTTGTCATCACATCAGCAGCATAAAATTATCAAAAGCTTTGAAGATTTACCAATCGTTATCGAGCTTGAACTTCTAGATAAACGAATAGGAGTAGTTCATGCAGATATTGATATTCATGAATGGGGCGCTTTTAAAGCAGATATCATGCAAGGTGATTACAGGATTTCAGGAATGGTTTCAGCTTACACAAATGCACTATGGGGGCGTGGAAGAGTAAAGAACTATTCAGATAATTATGATGTTGATGTGATGACAACTGATAG
>NZ_VPEU01000033.1:0-29709 GCF_013416975.1 Acinetobacter sp. YH18001
CCGTTAATTATTTTTCCATAATATTCATTGAAATTTCTGTTCCTTAATCTTTCACAAAGAAAGTCTATCCATTGTCCAATAATTTGAATTTGTTTAGAGGGGGATTTCAAAAAATCTGATAGAGAATATATATATTATTAAGAAATCAAATAGGACAGATAGTAAAAAATAAAAAACTAACTATTCAATCTGAATATAATGGTAAGTTCGAACAATCTAAATTCACTGTAGATACAGAATCGGATGATCAAGGATTATTACCTGTAATTATTAGACATCCAAATAGTAAAATTATAATTAAGGCAGATGGTAAGCAATCAGAAGTTATCATGCAAGCTGCCAATAAAAAACAATCTATTGAGTTAAGTATAAGTGAAGATATTAAAATTCAGGCTGTCTTACAAGAATCTTCAAAACCAGAACCAAAAAAAGAAAAGGTTGTTATTGAGCAAAAAGTATATAATTCTAAAAATGATGCAACAGAACTCCAAGTTTGTAAAAATATAACGTTTGATATCTCAATAGTAGAAGGTGACACTAATAGAAAAATAACAAATATGAGGTTTTTTATAAAATATAAAGGCAAGCTCAAAGAACATACTTCGGATGGGGCAGGAATAAAAAAAAGTATCATCGCTGAAGAGGGTGAAATTTTAGATATATTAGTGAGTGGGATAAAAGGCTATCAAAAAATAAAGACAATATCTGTAAATAAAACAATTGAAAATAGTTGTGTATATGTCCCGTTAGGGCTAGTAAACGTAAAGCTTAAGGTAAGTGATAGTCATGATAAAATTTTAAAAAAAAATAAATTCTTTGTAGCATATAGAGGAAGAGAAATAGAAAAAATAACAGACAATAATGGTTATATTGAGCTAAAAATGCTAAATGCTTTTGTTTATAAACTTTTACTTTCAAATAGAAAATCTGTTTTAACTTTAAGGAATGATCCAAGTGTTTCATTGATTAGGGTAATTTTAAATCCTGCTGCTACAACAATACAAATGCTTGACATAGTATCAAATATTCCAAGAGTAGAAGCACCAACAAAAGGAATTCCAGCTAAAAATGAAGAAAGCTTTGTTGATTATTTAATGGACTTTTTTCCGTCAATCGGTAAGATCGATAATGTCTATACAGAGAAAAATGGTAATCCGCTAACAAAGCAATATGGTAGTGATGTTTCATTTACGATAAAAACAATTAATAAAAAAACACGTAAAGAGGAAAATCTTCCTTACTCAATCAAGTACGATGGAGCTAAAAAGAATCACTATTCTGGGAAAGATGGAATTGGATTAAAAAAACATAAAGGACAACAAGGTAAAAAAATAGAAATTAGTGTAAATGTTAAAGGGCAAGATCAAGTTTTACATACTACGATACTTGAAAATCCTATGCCCCTTATTGAAATAATAATAGATAAGCCAAATGATGATGGATTATATTTATTTCCATTTAAAACAAAAACAAGGTCTTATAAAAATGGTTTTGCTCGATTTGGTTCTAATAGAAGTGGAGGAAAACGAAAGCATGCGGGATGTGATCTCTACGCGCCGGCAGGTACAGAGGTTAGGGCTATGGCAGATGGTATAGTAAGAAATATTTATTATTTTTATGATAATACTGATGCTATTGAGATTACTCATCAAAAACACATAATTCGTTATGGCGAAGTTAGGAAAAATAAATCTTTGGTAAAAGCTGGTGATAAAGTTGTGAGGGGTCAAGTTATTGGTTATGTTGGAAGTTTAACAACTAAAGGTATCCCAAGTATGATGTTACATTTGGAGATGTTTTCTAATACTGATAATACGGGCACTCTGAATGGTAATAGTATTTATAAGCGTCGTTCAGATTTAGTTGATCCTACTCCATTTTTGGATAATGCATTATTATGAGAAAATTTTAATGAAAAATATTTATATTTTAAGTTTTATAATTGCTTTGACAGGTTGTAGTGATAAAAGCCAAGATAAAGTACAAAACAGTTCAACCAATGAGCCGCATATAATAAATTCAGAAGAAAATGGGAAACAAACTATTGAAAGTAAAAATGATGGTTTAATAGAGAAAGAAATACAGGAAAGCGAAGATACTGCAGCTATAGTAGAAAAAACAAATAATGTAAATCATATTTCATGTTCAAATAAAAATATTACAAAATGGTATGGTTTTGATGAGGCTTCAGCTGAACCAGCTTGTGACGTTGTAAGTAATCTTAAGCTACAATCCTATAAATGTAATATCTCTAAAAATGCTTTTGGTGAGAATAAAGATGCAATTTTGTTAGAAAATGAAGATCACAGAATATTTGTTTATTTTGACTTAAAGGATTGTAATAACATATTAGATATACGAAATTCTAATGCACCGTAAAATTGAAAACTTTTTTAATGTGTAAATTTCTATACAGTTAAAAAACTAAAATTGGTACTCGCTCTATCATTTTTTAACGGTATTCAATTGATATCCCTCTAAATTAAATTCGAAAAATATTTGAAAGAAGCCGACTTCCGTCGGCTTCTTAAATTAACCTTCCAAAACTTCTTCCAACAACTCTTCGCTCGGTGCAAAGTAATAGGCACCATCCAGGGGAGTGACGAAGTGTAGCAAGCGGTCATGGATTCCATCGCCAGACGTACCAAACATACGCTCTAACATGGCATTAATAATAGTTAAATCTTTGGTATAGGCAATGAAGAATAGACCTTGGTCACCACGGCCATCACCATAAGGCAAGGAATGACGGAGAATCTCCATTTCTTCGCCTTCTTCATCTTCCACTACAGTACGTGCAACGTGAGCATTTGCCGGTTTAACCTCATCCTCTAGTTCAATCGATTCCAGTTTGGTACGACCCATCACTTGCTCTTGAGTATCGACTTTCAGCTTTTTCCACTTTTCCAGATCATGCGCATAACGCTGGGCAAAAATAAATGAACCATCTTGGAAAATGCCCGTATCTTCACCGAGTAATGCGACCTCAGCACGATCATCTGGGAATTGCGGATTTTCAGTGCCATCAATAAAGCCTGTCACATCACGGCCATCAAAATAGCGAAAGCAGACACGTTCATCCAGAACTTCAACCTGATCCTGAATCCCTTCAAAAAAAGCCTGACTCAGCGCAAAACAGATATCCGCCCGTGCACTGGCAATATGAATCAGAATATCTGCCGGAACAACCGGCATTGCAAATGAACCCTGAATCGGTTCAAGCTGTTTGAAACCCGCAGGGCTTTGTGAATAAAGTCTTGACCAAAGCTCAGGACCAAAAGCGACCGCTGTTTTAATTTGTGCTTGAGGATGTTGCGTAATCAGACGATCACGAGAAGTAAAAAGATGTTCTAATTTTTCTTTGAGTGCTTCAATATTTAAGTCTTTAAGACGCAATACAATAAAGCGAGCATGATCTGAGGGGAGGGGCAAGATTACCGATTGGGCTGTCATTCATGGCTCCTGTAATGATAAATCCTGTTTTTTAATGCACATATTGTGCCTGAAGCTCTGCAGAGTGAACAGTGCAGCGCCTTATATTTAAGCAATTTTTTAGCCTGAATCTATTGGATAAGTCCTATAATATTGTGCAAGTTTTCCAGAGTTGAATGTTCATGTCCTACCAAATGTGGTTTGCCTATATGCTGGCCTGTTGGGTGATTAGTGTTTCACCCGGTGCAGGGGCAATTGCCTCGATGTCGAGTGGGCTGAATTATGGTTTTCGGCATGGCTACTGGAATGCACTGGGTCTGCAACTGGCATTACTGGTGCAGATCGCAGTGGTGGCAGCCGGAGTGGGGGTGCTGTTTGCGACCACGCCATGGGCATTTTTGGTGGTGAAATGGTTTGGTGTGGGCTATTTATTATATTTGGCTATTTTACAGTGGAAAGCGCCACTACAATCCATCGAAATTAAACATGAATTGGCACGTAAATCTGCGGGAAAACTGATTTTATATGGTTTTTTGGTGAATATGAGTAATCCCAAAGCCATTGTGTTTTTACTGGCTGTATTGCCACAATTTCTGGATTTATCCAAACCACAATGGATTCAGTATGTGATTATGGCGCTGACCATGATCACGATTGATCTGATTGTGATGGCGGGCTACACGGGGCTTGCTGCAAAAGTTTTACGATTGCTCAAGTCACCAAAACAACAGAAAATTATGAACCGTAGTTTTGCAGTGCTGTTTGCTTGTGCTGCGAGCTTATTAAGCTTGGTACATCAATAACAGTATGGAATACATTTTTAAGTCTATTAATTGATTTTTAAGCATATTTCATCTGGTTTGATCGCATGAAAACAACAATAGGCGAAGCAGCATGTCAACGCCATTATGGATTTTGATCTATGTCTTACACTGCATTTTAACCAAGTGGATTATTTCGTGGGGCGGGGCAGCATATATTAGAGGCTGGAAAACATGGTTTGTGTTTAACACATCTCAATCTGAAGAATGGACGAAAGATCAGGTAATTATGATGGCGTGGTTCTTTTGGATTGCATTCACGATTTTATTTTTGATTGGGCTGTTTAATCCTGAATTTCGCTTTTATAAATTAAAGAATAGTCTGTGATAATTGCGCCAAGAATTCATCTTCAGTCATCACAACAATGCTATGCTGTTTAAAGAGTGCAGCGGTAACACCATCACCCTGAATTTTATGTCCTGAAAATGATCCGTTATAAATCAAATCACTACCACAAGAGGGACTGTGGGCTTTAAGAATGGCATGCGTTACAGAGAAGTCTTGAGCGACTTTTAAGGCTTGATATGCACCATCGATAAAAGTTTGAGAAACATCATTGCCTAGAATATCTATAACTAAAGATTTTTGCACAAGTACATCTAAGCCTGAACCATTTTGAATTTCGGCAGGTGGACGTGGAATCGGTAGTCCACCTGAGATTTCAGGACACAGACTGATATATTGATTTGGAACTAAAGATTCGAGCACTTCTTTGACAAGGCAATCCTTGCCATCGTAACGAACTTTTTGACCGAGCAAACAGGCACTCACAAAGTAGCGTTTAGTCCCCATGTCCTAGCTCAGCTTTTTAAATTTCTGAAAGATAAACATCATTGCAAATAACACTGCCATGGTCAGCACAATGGTCAGCCCAGTTGAAGTATTAAGGCCTGCGCTCGACCAGAGGCCTACTGTCACACCAATCTGTGCAATCACGAATGCCCAGATCACCATTTGGCGTGGAGAGTTTGCCAGAAGGCGAGCAGTCAGAGCAGGAATAACCAACAATGCACCCATCAATAGGGAACCGACCGCACGTAAAGCCAGTACAGTAAATAGCGCAAGCAATAACATAAAGATCAGGCGTTGCCATTTGGCATTTACCCCTTCACTGACCGCCATATCCGGATCAATCGCGATCTGAATCTGGGCTTGCCAGCTTTTATATAAAACACCTAAGGCCAGAATGATCACAATGGCGAACGTGGGCAAGTCCGCCCAGGAAATGGTCAGTAGATCACCGAATAAATAGCTGAGCAGTTCAGGTCTTAAACTTGGTAAATGTTGAATAAACAATAAACCCGAGCAAAGTAAGGTTGCTGAACACAGTGCAAGCAGGGCATCATTGGGGAGGCGGGGATCATGTAGCACCCACAGAATGGCAACCAGCAATAATGCCAAGAAGGTCACGCCCATCCACAGCGGTAGACTTAAGGCGCCTGCAATCGCAACACCCAGTAAAGTACCATGTGCCATAGTATCAGCAAAAAATGACATACGACGCCACAGCATCAAGCAGCCTAGCGGCGCCGTCAGAAACACCAGTAGTGTGCCCATAATCCATGCAGGTAAAAGGAGTTGTAACCAATCCATCATGGTTTAAGCTTCCGGCTCGGGGTGAATATGAGGGCGCGTATCATGCTGACACGGCGTAGCAGAATCGCCATGCGCACAATGATCATGATGATGCTGATAAAACACCCGATTGGTGCCAAAGATTGCCTGATATTCCGGATGCTGCTGTACGCTTTCTGGCAGGCCACTGCAACAGATATGCTTGTTCAAGCACACCACCCGAGTCGTACCTTGCATCACCCATTGCAGGTCATGTGACACCATTAATACGGCACAGCCATATTTTTCCGGCAAGTTACGCACATATTCATACAGTTCAGCTTCGGATTGAATGTCCAGACCTTGCATCGGTTCATCCAGCACCAGAATATCCGGCTGGCGTAATAAGGCCCGTGCCAAGAGCACCCGCTGACGCTCACCGCCTGAGAGTTGCTGAACTTTGGAATCTTGCAGTTTACTAATGCCAGTATCGCGAATAATTTCAGTTTTGATTTTGGATGGACATTTTTCCAGCGCCAGTAAATCTTTTACACGCAGTGGCAAGCTATGCGATGGATTGAATTTTTGCGGCACATAAGAGAATTTCAGTTTACGTGCAGTTTTGATCTCACCGGATTGCGGTTTCAAGATGCCGAGCATGACTTTAATTAAAGTCGACTTGCCTGCACCATTCGGGCCAATCAGCGTGACAATCTCTTTTTCTTGCAATGAAAAATCAATGGCTTTTAAAATATCACGCTCATCAATCTTGACCCAGATCTGGGAGAGCTGAATCAGGGGGGAGGCACTTAGGCTTTGTTGCGACACTGCTGACAGATTCCTGAAATTTCAATAATGCTGTGATGTGCGCTAAAGTCATCCGAGCTTGCAAGTGCATCAAGTTGGTCAAGCAGACCTTGCGCTGATGCTTCTGTCACCGCTTTACATTCGGTACAGATTAAAAAAGCCGCCTGATGCCCTTCACGTGGATGGCAACAAGGAATATAGGCATTGATCGAGGTCAGGCGGTGAATCAGCCCTTTACCCAATAAAAAATCCAAGGTTCGGTATACCGTAGGTGGCGCCGCAGGACGATCACTGGCATTTTTCATTTGTGCCAGTAAATCATAAGCCCCCATCGGGCCAGTTGCATTTAAAATGAGTTCCAGCACTTCTTTACGCAAAGGGGTAAGGCGTGCGCCTGTTGCTGCACAAAGACTTTCCGCTTCAGCAAGACGTTGTGCGACATTGGGATGGTCGTGCACGCCGTGCAATGCGTTGTGGTGTTCGTGCGAACAAGAACCCATAGTTCACCTCAAGTGCGAAACTGAAAATTAATAGATTTCAAATCTTAACATGAAGCGTTCAGAGTTTCGATTGGGCATAGGTATTTTTGTATTTTTGTTATATTATAACACTCACTAATTTTCTCGTTTTTAAGTGATTTCTACTCATGTTCCGTCTCCTTGCAATGGGTCTTTTGGCTTTGTTCAGCACACTCAGTTGGTCACAAAGTCTGGTGGTCTCGACTCAGCCGATCTATCTGATTGCCAAGAAAATTACCCAGGGCGTGGAACAGCCGACTTTATTACTGGCCAATCAGAGCGGACATGATGTCAGTCTGACCCCGGCACATCGTAAAATCATTCAGGATGCCGGTCTGGTGATCTGGCTGGGTCAGGCGCATGAGGCACCGCTGGCCAAAGTGCTGAATGACAGTCATAAAGGTATCGCTATTTTAGAGTCCGGTATTTTGACCACATTGCCGATGCGTAACCCGCGTGGTGAGGCCTTAAAAAATACGGTAGATACGCATGTCTGGCTCGATCCGAATAATGCCGTAAGGATTGGTTTCTTTATTGCGGCGCTGCGTTCGCAACAATTGCCGGAGAACCGTGAACTGTATTGGAAAAATGCACGCGACTTTGCGCAAAGCATGTTTGCGACGGCCCAGCGTTATAGTTCCAGCACTAAAGCCAAAGCTTACTGGTCGTATCATGATGCCTATCAATATCTGGAACGTCCCTTGAATCTGAAATTCATGGGCGCACTGACCGATGATCCACATGTCTCGCCAACTGTGGCACAAATCAAGTTCTTACAGGATCATCGTCCACAGCCTAAAATGTGCCTTCTGGCCGAAGGGCATGCCAGTGAAAATCAGTACCGAAAACTGAAACCGGTGGTGTTTCAGCATGTCGATGAAAGCATGAGCGGGGCAGGGGACTTTGTGCAAGCCTGGCAGCAATTAGCAGCAGAAACCCAGAAGTGCGTATTAAATGCACGCTAATGATTTAAAAAATAGACAGATTTTGATTAGTTTAACAGCATTGCCCCGATTTAAAAAAACACGACTAAGGTCGGGAAAAGATTGCATGTTCAGGGGTGTAACTCTATAATGCCTGCGATTAAAAATAATCACCTGTTAAACTTGTCAAGCATGATTGCTGTGAGTGAATAAATAATGAGCCGAACTAGTCGCTTGATTGACCGACGATTAGCGAAAGCTTTGGTCCTCCTGCAAGCCTGTATGATCCCTGTTTCAGCCTTGATCGGCTGGGTCGTGAAAGACTCAACCGCAGCCTTGAGTGCAGCATTAGGTGCGCTCGTTTGTTGGCTCGCGACTTGTTATTTTTCGTGGCAATCGTTTCGAGCAGCAGGAGCCCGCGCGTCTAAACAAGTTCTTTCGAACATGTATAAAGGCTTAATGGGAAAGTTTGCAATTGTGATTGTTGGTTTCATTTTAATTTTAAGCAATGTCGAACCGTTGTCAGCGGTGGCGTTGTTTTGTGGTTTTATACTTGTTCAAGCCATGTCGTGGGTCGCTCCGTTTTGGGCGTCACGTCTACAAAAATGAGTATAGACACAACAAGAAATTGAAAAGTTTTTCAGGAGCAGGCGAGATATCAAGCAGCACGCGATATTCGTTTGTTCTATTAGTTTTTTGACATTGACCAGGTGTGATTTATGGCTGCTGAAGAACATGCCCTTACTTCGACCGAGTATATCAAGCATCACTTGACCAACATGACCTATGGCAAAATGCCAGATGGTACATGGAAATTGGCCGAGAGCGGTGCTGAAGCTCAACAGATGGGGTTCACTGCTATTCACTTGGATTCAATGGGTTGGTCTATCGGACTGGGTCTGATTTTCTGTTTGTTATTCTGGTTGGTTGCGAAAGCGGCTAATGCTGGTGTTCCTACCAAGTTCCAGTCTGCAATTGAAATGATTATCGAGTTTGTAGATTCAAGTGTACGTGATACCTTCCACGGGAAGTCTCGATTAATTGCACCCTTAGCTTTAACCATTTTCGTGTGGATTTTCCTCATGAACTTGATGGATTTGATCCCTGTTGACTTTATTCCTTATGTAGCTCAACACGCGATTGCTTCTATGCTGGGTGTAGACCCTCATCAGGTTTACTTTAAAATTGTTCCGACTACAGATCCAAACGTTACCCTCGGTATGTCTATTTCTGTATTCTTCTTGATCATTTTCTATAGTATTCGTGAGAAAGGTGTTGGCGGCTTCGTTGGTGAGTTAGCACTTAACCCATTTAACCCAAGTAACCCAGTTGCTAAAGTGCTTTTGATTCCATTCAACTTATTGTTGGAATTGACCACTTTCTTGGCGCGACCAGTTTCATTGGCTCTACGACTGTTCGGTAACATGTATGCGGGTGAGTTAATCTTCATTCTTATCGCGTTATTACCGTTCTGGATCCAGTGGGCGTTGTCTGTGCCTTGGGCGATTTTCCACATTTTGATTATTACGCTACAAGCATTCATTTTCATGATGTTGACTATCGTGTACATGAGTATGGCAAGCGAAAAGCATTAATGGTATTGCCTAACTGTCAACGGATGGTTGGGCACACAATTTTTTAACTTAATTTGGTATAAAACCTAACCTCTGAGGAATTATCATGGAACTCACTTTAGGTCTAGTTGCAATTGCATCTGCTATCTTGATCGCTTTCGGTGCTTTAGGTACTGCGATTGGTTTTGGTCTTCTAGGCGGCCGTTTCCTTGAAGCTGTTGCTCGTCAACCAGAATTGGCTCCGCAACTTCAAACTCGTATGTTCTTAATCGCAGGTCTTCTTGATGCTGTGCCTATGATCGGTGTTGGTATTGGCTTGTTCTTCATCTTCGCTAATCCATTTGTAGGTTAATCAGCTTAATTCCGAAATTCACTATTTGAGGAATTTGCAATGAATATCAACCTCACATTGTTTGGCCAAGCGATTGCGTTTGCGATTTTTGTCGCGTTCTGCATGAAGTTTGTATGGCCACCACTAATCAATGCGATTAGTGAACGTCAGCGTCGTATCGCTGATGGCTTAAATGCTGCTGAAAAAGCGAAAGCTGACCTTGCAGATGCGCAAGCACAAGTGAAAGCTGAACTGGACACGGCAAAAGCACAAGCGGCTCAATTGATCGAACAAGCGAACCGTCGTGCAGCACAGTTGGTAGAAGAAGCGCGTACTCAAGCATCTGCTGAAGGTGAGCGTATTCGTCAACAAGCGAAAGAAGCTGTTGATACCGAAATCAATTCTGCTCGCGAAGAATTGCGTCAACAAGTGGCTGCTCTTGCAGTGACTGGTGCTGAGAAAATTCTTAGCCAGCAAGTTGATGCAGAAGCTCACAATGCCATGCTGACTCAGCTGGCTGCTAAACTTTAAGAGAGGCAGATTATGGCTGAACTCTTGACGTTAGCACGCCCTTATGCAAAAGCAGCATTTGCTTACGCTTCTGAGCAGGGTGCAACTGACTCTTGGTCAACTGCACTTGAATTGCTCAGTGCTGCGGTGCAAGACGAAGCATTTTCAGCTTATCTAAATCGCCCGGAGCTTACACCTGCTGAGCAGGTGTCTCTTTTTGCCAAAGTTTTAGGTGAAGACCAAACTGCAGCAGTGTCTAACTTCCTGACATTGCTTGCTGAAAACAACCGTTTGACGCTTCTTCCTGAAATTGCTGCAGAATATGAACAGCTCAAATCACAGAATAACAATACTGTGGATGTTGTGATTGAATCAGCATTCCCATTAACTTCTGTTCAGGAACAATTACTGACGCATGCATTAGAGAAGAAATTCGAAGCTGCAGTAAGTGTTTCTGTAGAAGTGAAACCAGAGCTTATTGCTGGTGTAGTTATTCGTGCAGGCGACCAAGTGATAGATGATTCTGCGCTTAACAAGCTTGAGAAAATGCGTACTCGTCTTCTTGCTTAAGAAATAAGAAGACTGAACTTTAAAAAGATTGAGGTATAGCGCAATGCAACAACTGAATCCATCCGAGATCAGTGCGCTCATTAAACAGCGTATCGGCGATCTGGACACCAGCGCAACCGCTAAGAACGAAGGGACCATTGTTATGGTTTCCGACGGTATTGTGCGTATTCACGGCCTTGCTGATGCAATGTACGGTGAAATGATCGAATTCGACGGCGGCCTTTATGGTATGGCACTGAACCTAGAACAGGATTCAGTGGGCGTCGTTGTTTTAGGTAACTACTTGAACCTTCAAGAAGGTCAAAAAGCGCGTTGCACAGGTCGTGTATTAGAAGTTCCGGTTGGTCCAGAACTTTTAGGCCGTGTAGTCGATGCTTTGGGTAACCCGATTGATGGTAAAGGCCCGATCGATGCTAAATTAACTGATGCTGTTGAAAAAGTAGCACCAGGCGTAATTTGGCGTCAGTCAGTGGATCAACCTGTACAAACTGGTTATAAATCAGTAGATACAATGATCCCTGTAGGCCGTGGTCAGCGTGAGTTGATCATTGGTGACCGTCAAACTGGTAAAACAGCAATGGCGATCGACGCGATCATCGCTCAGAAAAACTCTGGCATTAAATGTGTATACGTAGCAATTGGTCAAAAACAATCGACTATCGCTAACGTAGTACGCAAGCTGGAAGAAACTGGCGCTATGGCGTACACCACTGTTGTCGCAGCAGGTGCATCTGATCCAGCAGCAATGCTGTATTTGGCTCCGTACTCTGGCTGTACAATGGGTGAATACTACCGTGACCGTGGTGAAGATGCGTTAATCATTTATGATGACTTGTCTAAGCAAGCTGTTGCGTATCGTCAAATTTCATTGCTTTTACGCCGTCCACCAGGTCGTGAAGCTTATCCAGGTGACGTGTTCTATCTACACTCGCGTCTACTTGAACGTGCTTCTCGTGTATCTGCTGACTACGTTGAGAAATTCACTAACGGTGAAGTTAAAGGCCAAACTGGTTCATTAACTGCATTGCCGATTATTGAAACTCAAGCGGGTGACGTATCTGCATTCGTACCAACCAACGTAATTTCGATTACTGATGGTCAGATCTTCCTTGAAACATCATTATTCAACGCAGGTATTCGTCCTGCTGTGAACGCGGGTATCTCTGTATCTCGTGTTGGTGGTTCAGCGCAAACCAAGATCATCAAGAAATTGTCTGGTGGTATCCGTACTGCTTTGGCGCAATACCGTGAATTGGCAGCATTTGCTCAGTTCGCTTCTGATCTTGACGAAGCAACTCGTAAGCAACTTGAACATGGTCAACGTGTAACTGAGTTAATGAAGCAAAAACAATATGCTCCATACTCAATTGCTGACCAGGCTGTTTCAATTTATGCATCTAACGAAGGCTACATGGCTGACGTAGACGTTAAGAAAATCGTAGACTTTGATGCTGCGTTGATTTCTTACTTCCGTTCAGAACATGCTGCGTTAATGCAACAAATCGATGCCTCTGGTGATTACAACAAAGACATCGAAGCTGCAATCAAAGCAGGTATTGAAAGCTTTAAAGCGACTCAAACTTACTAATTTAGCAACTTGCTAGATTAGTGTTGGTTTGGTTCACGGAATCAACCTTCGGAAGCTCGCAAGGGCTTTCGAATACTAGGTTAAGCGTATGGCAAATTTAAAAGAAATTCGCGCCAAAGTAGCTAGTATCAAGAGCACGCAGAAGATTACTCGAGCGATGCAAATGGTAGCAGCTTCTAAGATGCGTCGTGCGCAAGAGCGCATGGCTCAAGGCCGTCCGTATGCCGAAAATATGCACCGTGTAATTGCTCATTTGGTCCAAGCGAACCCTGAATACAAACACCGTTATATGGTTGAACGCCCGGTTAAGCGCGTTGGCTATATCATTGTGTCTTCAGATCGTGGCCTTGCTGGTGGTTTGAACATTAACTTGTTCAAGAAAGTGGTTAAACACGTTCAACAGCAACAAGAGCAGTCAATTGAAGTTCAATTTGCTTTAATTGGTCAAAAAGCGGTTTCGTTTTTTAAAAACTACGGCGGTAAAGTGCTTGGGGCGACGACGCAAGTCGGTGATACTCCAAGTCTTGAGCAGTTATCTGGTTCTGTACAGGTGATGTTGGATGCTTATGATAAAGGCGAGTTAGATCGTATTTATCTAGTGTCAAACGGCTTTGTCAATGCCATGACTCAAAATCAAAAGATCGAACAACTTGTTCCTTTGGCTGCTGCTGAAGAAGACAAGACTCTTAACCGTCAATACGGTTGGGATTATATCTACGAGCCTGAAGCTGAAGAGCTTTTAAATGGCTTGTTGGTTCGCTATATCGAGTCTGTGGTGTATCAAGGTGTGATTGAAAACATCGCATGTGAGCAGTCTGCACGTATGGTCGCTATGAAAGCAGCGACAGACAACGCAGGCGAGATCATTAAGAGCCTGCAACTTATTTATAACAAGCTGCGTCAAGCCGCGATTACTCAGGAAATTTCTGAGATCGTTGGTGGTGCCGCTGCCGTTTAACATTATTTTGAATTGAGGAGACAGCAATGAATAGCGGTCGTATCATTCAGATCATCGGCGCGGTTATCGACGTCGAGTTTGAACGCAACAGCGTTCCTAAGATCTATGACGCTCTCCAAGTAGATGGTACTGAAACTACTTTAGAAGTTCAGCAACAGCTTGGTGATGGCGTAGTTCGTACTATTGCAATGGGTTCTACTGAAGGCCTTAAGCGTGGTTTGAACGTAGTTAACACTGGCGCGCCGATTTCTGTACCTGTAGGTACAGCGACTCTAGGCCGTATCATGGACGTTCTTGGTCGCCCGATCGACGAAGCTGGTCCTGTTGCGACTGAAGCGCGTTTACCAATTCACCGCTCTGCACCTTCTTATGCAGAACAAGCAGCTTCTACTGACCTTCTAGAAACTGGTATTAAAGTCATCGACTTGCTATGCCCGTTTGCGAAAGGTGGTAAAGTTGGTCTGTTCGGTGGTGCCGGTGTTGGTAAAACTGTAAACATGATGGAATTGATCAACAACATCGCGAAAGCTCACTCAGGTTTATCTGTGTTTGCTGGTGTTGGTGAGCGTACTCGTGAAGGTAATGACTTCTATCACGAAATGAAAGATTCTAACGTTCTAGACAAAGTAGCAATGGTCTACGGTCAGATGAACGAGCCACCAGGTAACCGTTTACGCGTAGCGTTGACTGGTCTTACTATGGCTGAATATTTCCGTGACGAGAAAGACGAAAACGGTAAAGGCCGTGACGTACTATTGTTCGTAGATAACATTTATCGTTATACACTAGCGGGTACTGAAGTATCAGCACTTCTAGGTCGTATGCCATCTGCAGTAGGTTACCAGCCTACACTTGCAGAAGAGATGGGTGTTCTTCAAGAACGTATTACATCGACTAAGTCTGGTTCTATTACGTCAATCCAAGCGGTATACGTACCTGCCGATGACTTAACAGATCCATCGCCTGCTACAACGTTTGCTCACTTGGACGCAACTGTAGTATTGAGCCGTGACATCGCATCTTCTGGTATTTATCCAGCGATCGATCCACTAGACTCAACTTCACGCCAATTAGATCCGTTAGTTGTTGGTCAAGAGCATTATGAAATTGCACGTTCTGTACAGAACGTATTGCAACGTTATAAAGAGCTTAAAGACATCATCGCGATTCTTGGTATGGACGAGCTTGCTGAAGAAGATAAACTGGTTGTTTACCGTGCGCGTAAAATCCAGCGTTTCTTCTCTCAACCGTTCCACGTAGCTGAAGTATTTACTGGTGCACCTGGTAAATTAGTATCTCTTAAAGAAACGATTCGTGGCTTTAAAGGTCTTCTAGCTGGTGAATACGATCACATCCCAGAACAAGCGTTCTACATGGTTGGTGGTATTGACGAAGTGATTGCTAAAGCCGAGAAACTTTAATTAGCGACTCTAATTTAGGAGATTCTCATGGCGACTATGCAATGTGATGTTGTAAGTGTTCAGGAGTCTTTGTACTCAGGCACTGTAACGATGCTAATTGCAAAAGGTGCTGGCGGTGAGTTAGGTATTATGCCTGGCCATGCTCCGCTGGTAACTTTGCTCCAACCTGGCGCGATCCGCGTTATTTTGGAAAACGGTACAGAAGAGTTGATCTATGTATCTGGTGGTGTTCTAGAAGTTCAACCGCACGTTGTTACGGTTCTTGCAGATACTGCAATCCGTGCCGACAACTTAGATGAAGCGGCAATTATTGAAGCGCGTAAACACGCTGAACAATTGCTTGCCAATCAAAAGAGCGATTTGGATTCTGCTGCTGCATTGGCTGCTCTTGCAGAAACTGCTGCACAGCTGGAAACGATCCGCAAAATCAAAAACCGCGCTCAATAAGAGACGGTTTGAGATTGAAGAAACCACCCGAAAGGGTGGTTTTTTTATGATAATTTATAACATGGAAAAAATATGAAAATATTTGTTGATAAAAATTGCAGTGTCCAAGTTAGCGAGCCAGAAATATTCGATCAATGTTTATGTATAAAATGTAAAATTGATATAAAGCAAAATATTATTGTTAATATAACTGATAGTGAGGACTATGGGGAATTCCAACTTTATAAAAATTATAAGGTTTTGAAATGTATTAATTGTGGTTCTATTACTTATAAAAAGGAAATTATAAATTCAGAAGAAGTGTTTCAAATAGGAGAAGAGTATGACGGTACTCCAATTTATGAGGAAAATGCTCAAATTCAACTATATCCAATACGCGATGAAGAAACCGCATTTTCTAAAGAGTTTGCAAAAATTTTGCCTGAAGAAATTTATTGTACTTATGAGGAAGTCATTATTGCTTTGAATAATAAGATGCCTTTACTAACAGGATTAGGTTTAAGGACTCTTTTAGAGCAAATTATAAAGTATTTTGGGAAGTCTGATGATCTAGGAATAATTCTAACTCAGTTTGAGGTTGATGGTTTTATTTCAACAAAACAAAGAGGTTTATTAGATGATATTCGTTATCTAGGAAATGATGCTGCACATCGTGCTGATAGTAAGTCTAGAAAAGATTTAATTTTGCATCTAAAGGTTTTAGAAAATCTGATTCATCAGTTATTTGTCTATTATAAATTGGAGGAAGAATCAGAAAAAAAGTGATACAGGGTGTCAGTTTGAGACCATCACCTAGACACCCGATACCTGTAGTGCGAGAAACCACACATAAAAGAAAACCCAAAAAAAGACTTTAATAGAGCTGAGGGATGGGGAATAATCGAAAATTCCCCACAATCTTCACCTTAAATGTCTCATCAAAACCTTCTGCTAAACTTGGTACTTCAAGCTTTTTATAGTTTGCTCGAACCCTAACTTCATCACTATTGGCTTTAGTTTGATATTTATTAGAAAATTTCATTTTGTACCACTCGATATAACTTTTACCCTTTCTCAGTAATGTTTTGAACCAATCTGTAAGCAGGCACACGCCATAAATAAATCAATGATAAGTTAAATAATTCGAACAGATACTCGCTTGTTATAACTTGATGCGATTGGGTTTTGAACAGGCGAAACTTATAATTGAAAAAGGGAAAATCATGGCTTATCAATCTATTAATCCATTTACCAATCAAAAATTGAAAGACTACCCATCCCATAGCGATCAAGATATTCAAAATGCCCTCGATACAGCAGAAAAAATCCTGAAATCGGAATGGGCTCAACAGGCCGATACCCGTATTGAAGTACTTCGTAAACTGGCCAGCAATATGCGAGAGCAAAAATCTGAACTGGCCAAGCTCATGACGCTGGATATGGGAAAACTCATTAAGCAGAGTGAAGGTGAAATCGAAACCTGCGCCAAAATTGCCGAATACTATGCTGATCATGCCAAAGAATTTTTAGCGCCCGTGTCCTATGAAACGGAACTGGGTGAGGCCTGGGTTGAGCATCATCCACTGGGTATTATCATGGCGGTAGAACCGTGGAACTTTCCGTTTTATCAACTGATGCGGGTCTTTGCACCGAACTGTGCCATTGGTAATCCAGTTCTGGCAAAACATGCTGGCATTGTTCCGCAATGTGCGGAAGCCTTTGAACAACTGATCTTGGATGCAGGCGCACCCACAGGTGTCTGGACCAACCTGTTTATCAGCAGTGACCAGGTCGCTGAGGTGATTGCAGACAAACGTGTACGTGGTGTGGCATTGACAGGTTCAGAAGGTGCGGGCAGTGCAGTCGCTGAACAGGCCGGAAAACATCTTAAAAAATCAACGCTGGAACTGGGCGGTAATGATGTCTTTATTGTGCTGGATGATGCAGATCTCGAACGCGCGATCAAGTTAGGCTGTCAGGCGCGGGTCAATAATGCCGGGCAGGTGTGTACGGCAGCGAAGCGATTTATTCTGCATGAAAAAATTGCCGAACAATTCAAAGCCGGCATGCTGAAAGCTTTTGAACAGTTAAAGCTGGGTGATCCGCTCGATCCTGAAACCACGTTAGGGCCGCTTTCTTCAAAAGATGCGCTGGAAAAACTTACCAAGCAGGTCGAGAAGGCAGTAGCACAAGGTGCGACTGTGGTCACTGGCGGTAAGGCTGTAGACCATCAAGGCAATTTCTATGCCCCAACCATTCTGGAAAATATCACGCGTGAAAATGAAGCCTGGTATGAAGAATTTTTTGGCCCGGTGGCGCAAATCTATGTGGCGAAGGATGATGATGAGATTGTCGAAATTGCCAATGATTCCAATTATGGCTTAGGTGGCGTGATTCATTCACAGGATATCGAGCGCGCTAAAAAACTAGCATCACGGGTAGAAACTGGCATGATCTGGATCAACTGGTTTACCGATACCACGCCGGAATTACCATTTGGCGGGATGAAGAACTCCGGTTATGGCCATGAACTCTCGATTGATGGTTTCAAAGAATTTGTGCAAAAGAAACTGGTCGTGGTCAAAAGCCCGAAGAAATAAAATATTGACTCGACAAAGAAGCCACTATTCAGTGGCTTCTTTGTTCTGGATATTCTTCGCGTTGACCACCGTCATAGCTGGCAAAACGAGGTCGTTCTCGTGGAAATGATGGTTCAGCGTTTGGCCAAGGCCAAGCACCAAACTGGGTGTCACGATAACGGCGAAAAGCAGCATCCAGTTCCTGTGGAGTATTTAACACAAAGGGCCCGCGCATCGCCACGGGTGCACCAATCGGTTCACCTTCTAGCCATAAAATATGTGATTCCAGTAAACCACCTTTGAGATGAATATCCTGATCTGGTTTGAGTTCTATCAGATGCTTGACCTGTATTTTCTGTCCTTCCAGCTCCAGACTTTTGCCTTGGTAGAAATAACAAAAACGCGTCGCGCTCGCAGTACTTGCCGGAATAATCAGCTCTGCCTCAGGCGCAAGTGTGATCAGGTAAATATTGACCCTGTTTTCAGCAGGTGCTGCCCAAGAATGGGGTGGACGATCCAGTGCTTCGGTATCTTTAAACTGCCCTGAAATGACCCGAATATCCGCTTTAGGTCCGGCTGCATTGGCTGAAAATACATGCGGAATCTGTTCACGCCACAACATTTTATAATCGGCCGGCTGCTTTTTCTGTTCCGGTGAGGAATTCAGCCAGATTTGAAACAGCTCCAGAGGATTATCCTGATCTTGATGAACTAAGGGAAACATTTCGCAGTGCTGTACCCCATTGCCGGTGGTCAGCCATTGCACATCACCTGCGGCATAACGTCCCGAGTTTCCGAGCGAGTCAAAATGGTCGACATAACCGCGCTCGACAATGGTAATGGTTTCAAAACCGGTATGCGGATGCTCCGGAAAGCCGGGAATTTGCTCGCCATAATACATGTCATATTCATGCTGATACGGCGGTGTAACTGGCCCTAATTGGGCATTGCCTTGTGGATAATGATCCTGATGGTGAACAGTAAAAATAAAGGGATCTTTCAGGTCAAGTCGGGATTCGACCGGAACAACAGAATACAGCACTGAATTCGACATGATTGAACTCCTGATTATTTTATTAGATATAAGCTTTTAATTTAAATTAGTTTTTATAATAAATCACAGTGTAAAGCAGATAAGGCGATTGAGGAAGATGCTTTCCGATCTATCGCCTTAGATGAAGGTTTAGGTATTTTCCTGTTCAGTCGTACTGTCTGATTTTTGCTCTGGATTCTGGATCAGCAGCCCCGCCAGTTTGATCATTTCAGCTTGCACATTGACCATCTGCGATTCAATTTTTTTCAGGTCGATCTGGCTTAAATCCATGTCACCATTCAACAGCGGTGAGGCCAAGACTTGCTGATTGGCACTCATGATATTGCTGCGGATCTGGTCAATTTCCTGACTTTTTAAGTTCAGGTTGCCGAGTACCTGATTAAAGCTGTTGAGTTGCTGTTGTAACTGGGTTGCGGTGGACTGCAGTTGCTGAGTATCCTTGGCTTCTACTGCACTTTGTAGCTCAGTCTGAGTCTGCTTCAACTGTTCCACATAACTGCCTGCTTTCAGCTGTAAGTCAGCCACATCACGAACCATATAAAACATATTGCCCGATCTAAGCTCAGTTGGTGCGGTAGCGCCAGTTTGCGGCTGGCTGGCAGTGTCAAGATCGGAACTACGAGTTTCCGCTTGCTCAGTGGGTGCTTCAACTGCCTGTTCACATCCCATCAGTAAAATCCCTGAGCTAAATAATGCAAAAGGAAGAACGGCATTGGCAAGAATCTTGGACATGGAATCAGGGTCTCGGTGCAGGTGGAAATATTTCATGATTTAATATAGGGACAAACTATGGAGATAAAAAAGATTGTTGCAAAGTTATAACAAATTTACTGAAGCGCAGACCGTCTTCGATTAAAAATGCTTAAAAAATAAAGATAAAACTCACGTTTTCAACTCAATAAATTGTTTGGGCTGTAATGATGTTAAGAAACGGAGAGTTCTGGATATGCATGCTTACATTCTCCCTATTCACTTGATCCAGTACGGGTTTCTCATACGCGTAGAATGCATTTGATATAGAAAATACGCTTGCTTTTACTCAATGGTTTATTGCTTCAAGTGTATTGTTAATCTAACCGAGGATCGTTGCAGATTAGGCCTGTTAGATTGATGAACAGGCGACGAACTATAGCCAAAAATAAAAGTTGAGGGCGACTTATAGATAGGATTTATATGAATCATTATGTATTTAACTCGCTGTGTTTAAATTACAAAGTAAGTATCTATTGGGTAAATACATACTTACTTTGCGATTAGCAATTATTTGGCCAGTTCGGCATTTACCGCATCCACAATTCGCGGATCATCTGCAGTAATGTCAGGCGCAAAACGTGCAACCACTTCGCCATTCTTATTGATCAGAAATTTCTCAAAGTTCCATAACACTTCAGGCGGTTGGTTTGGAGTCAGGCCATAATCGACCAGATCTTTCCACCACGGGCCTTCACCGATCCGCTCTGGTACAGCTTGAGTCAGCGTGGTATAGAGCGGATGCTTGTCTTCGCCCGCCACAGAAATTTTAGCAAAGAGCGGGAAGTCAACCTGATAATTGATAGAGCAGAATTCCTGAATCTCTGCTTCGCTACCTGGTTCCTGCTCCAGAAAGTTATTGGCAGGGAAGCCCAGAATTTCCAGACCTTGCGTTTTTTTGTCTTTATACAGCTTTTGCAAACCTTCATATTGCGGAGTCAGACCACATTTCGATGCCACGTTCACCACAAGCAATACCTTGCCCTGATACTGGTTTAAGGTGGTTTCTGGGCCTTGAATGGTTTTGACTGGAATGTCATATACAGAGCGAGTCATTAGATTTCCTGTTTATTCAGACTGAATCGTCTTTGTTTTAACGGGTATTTAGATTCAATACAAGTAACAGCAGCTGAAGCAGGAGGCTTAAATCGGTAAATTGTCTGAATATCATGTGAAAAATCTATTATGCTAGGGTGCGCAAATAGCAATCGCTAAATAACAAGACAAGCGACACATGGATGAGGGTATGACACAGCAGCACAAAGCAGTCTGGTGGGCGATAGTATTGCCATTGGCCGCAGTTTTTATTTGGTCCTTAAACATGACGGTGACACGTTATGTGGCGGATTATATTTCTCCCATCAGTATCAGTTTTTACCGCTGGGTACTGGCACTGCTGATTTTAAGCCCATTTCTGTTGCCCAAGGTCAAAGCGGCCTGGCCGGAAATTCGACCACATCTTGGACACTTTGCAGTTTTGAGTGCCTTGGGGATGGTGCTGTATCAAGGATTGGCCTATAGCTCTGCACACTTTACCACTGCGACCAATATGGGGCTGATCAATGCCTTTATTCCTATTTTTACCATTATTGTGGGTATTTTTGTCTTAAAAATTCGCCCGACACAGGCTGCGGTACTGGGGAGTCTGCTGTCTTTTATTGGGCTGATGTATGTCATGGCCCAAGGGCAGGGGTTGCATTTCTTGACGGTGGGCGACAATTATATCGGTGATTTGCTGATGCTGATCGCAGTATTTTTCTATGCCTGCTATGGTGTCTTGCTGAAAAAATGGCAGATTCAGATTCCACTGTTGCTGAGTCTGTATATCCAGATTTTTATGGCCTGTCTCTATCATATTCCATTGGTACTTTACTTCGGTCTGGACAGTATCAATAGCCATAATGCAGCCAGTATTGTTTATGCCGGAATTTTTCCTTCTATTTTAGCCCCGTTTTTTTGGATGATGGCGGTACAGCAACTCGGTCCAAATCGTAGCAGTATTTTTATGAATCTGATGCCGGTTTTTACCGCGATAGTCGCCTATCTCTGGTTAGGTGAAGCCTGGACCATGTATCACAGTATTGGAGGCGGTATCATTTTACTGGGAATTATATGGGCACAATATCCGGGAAGAGCAAAGTGATAAGCTAAGGAACAGCTTATCAAGATATTAATTGTTTAAATATTAAGCAAACAATCAAGGTTTTTTAATTGAAATAGCCTGTTAAATCCCAATTTTTAAATGTGAAAATAAATATAAAAATCTTAATTTATTTTAAAACTGGAATAGAAAGAGCAAGATAGTTTGAATTTTGGTTAAAAGTTGCCTAGTATTAATAGAAAATATGTATTAATTGAGTTTTTTATTGTACTTGTCGTTGCACTAATTTTCTCTCATAATGCGTCCATCGAGAATGATTAAACATATTTTTCCTTGTTTTATCAAACTCCCAGAGATTTCTGAACCCTCTGGATGTGATTTATGCACATCCTTTTTTATGCTCAACCATCCCTATATGGTTGAGCTTTTTTTTGTCTTAAAACTTTAGTCGAGCTTGAATATCTGAGTCGACTGAGAACCAACTTAGTCGCGAATAATCGCCCCACTGACGGCGTCAATAATCCGGCTTGGTTGCTGGCTTAACCCTAAGTCACCATTCAGATAATTCAGATTCTGATCAAAGTAGCGAATCGCATCTTGCAGTGAACGTGCCGGTTCCAATCCTGCAGGATTGGCACTGGTAGACACAATAAAACCGCCAAAGGCCTGACACAGTGCCATACAGAGTGGATGGTTGGTAACGCGAACCGCCACTTTGGGATGATCGCCCTTAATCCAGGCCGGAATCTCCTGATGCGCGGGAAGCAGCCAGGTAATGGCGCGTTCAGCGGGTCTGTCATTGCTCCAGGATTCAATCACTTGTTCACGCATTTCTGTAGTTAAATCTTGCAGCAGATGTTCCACCTGTGAAATATGCGCTGCCAATAGAATCACCCCTTTTTCAATCGGGCGCTGTTTCAATTTTAAAATCTGATGAAATGCCTGTTCATTATAAGGGTCGCAACCCAAGCCCCAAACAGCCTCTGTAGGATATGCCAAGACTTGTCCGTCTTTAAGACATGCTGCTGCTTCAGCAACAGAGGTAGTAATCATGTGAATACCTTATACAAAACAACAAAGCCCTATTGTGAACTTTATTTCAGTGGACGACAACGCTGATACATGCCCGCTTGTTGAGTACTCAAGCCGAGCAGCTCAAGTTCCATCAATTGACTGGTCAAGGAAGATACTTCCTGGTGTAAATGAAAACTGAGCTGATCCAGACTCTGTCCGACCCAATCGAGTTGATTATAAAGATGAATTAAATGGGGCGGGATAGTGCGCTCTTGCTCAGGATAAGTATCTTTTTTGAAGTGATTTGCATTCGCTTGCCACTGTGTTGCTAGGGCTAAATCCTCAATCACTTGCTGTGGATGGTCAATCAAAATCGCGCCTTCACGAATCAGCTGATGGCAACCCTTATGATATTCACTATAGATATGTCCCGGAATGGCAAATACAGTCTTGCCTTGTTCGGCAGCCAGTTTGGCCGTAATCAGGGAACCGCTTTTTAAGGTCGCTTCAGCTACAATAACTCCGAGACTTAAACCGCTGACAATTCGGTTGCGTCGTGGAAAGTGATGCTGCAACGGTGGAGTCTCTGGCAGAAACTCGGTAATGATCGCACCCCCATGCGCAATAATCTCTTGGCGCAATTGTGCATGTTGAGAAGGGTAGGTTTGATCCAGTCCAGTCCCCATCACCGCAATGGTTCCTTGATGTTTTAATCCTGCCCGATGTGCTGCTTCATCTATGCCTTGTGCCAGTCCACTATTAATATAGAAACCCTGTTCACTCAAATAAAAGGAAAAATCATAAGCTACTTGCCGGCCGTGAGGACTCGGCTTGCGACTTCCCACAACCGCAATTTGAGCCTGAAGCAATGTATCCGGCTGACCTTGACCAAAAATAATTGGTGGTTTGTCTACATAGTGGCTGAGTTGCTGCGGATAGTGCAGATCATGATAGAGCAGGATGAAATCACTATCTCGTTGAATTTTTTCCAGACAGCGCTGAAATTTCTGTTGCGATTCTGGAAGCGAGAAGTCTTTTAAGCGTTGGACATGATTGGCATGAATGCCAAGCGCCTGCCAGGTAGGCACCTGATCAGGCTGTATGGCTGTGGTCAGACTTGAATAATGCTGACTGATTTTATAGAAGCTCGAAAGAGAATGCTGAACCAGATACCATAACGTCAGTGTTTCCAGTTGCACGCGTGATAACGAGTTCAGCATATCGAGACCTATATCTGTGTCTTCTTATTCTTTAAGTTGTAAAGTTAGATCAATCTCTTATTCATCTAACAGTGGCGCTTGAATATTGGCACCCACCTTGATAGGTAACTCACTTTCCAGCACATAAGCATAGCTGAGCTGATCAAAAGTTTTAAAGACCATCACATTGCCAATGCGCTCACCCGGAAGCTGTACGCGCTCTTTGGTTTTCGGATCAGTCACCACTTCACCTTTCTGGTTTACGCTGAAGACATGACCAGTCTGAACCCCATGTGCCGTACCACGGTCAATCGTCACGACACTATGACGCGCAGCGGTACCAATTGAACCCAGTACACGCACAATCTGACCGCCAGCAACCGTATTTTCTGCATTCACTGGATAGAACAGGGTAGGCAACATCGGATCGTATTCAGGTAATACACGGTCACCGCGACGGACTTCTGCATTATAGCTATCTGTCAATTCCAGCGTGGTGACATCACCTTCGCCACGTACTGCGATTCCGGAAGCAACCTGTTGCAGCTCTAGAGCAGCCGTGTATTTCTTGCCATTGGCATCGGTAAATACATAAGGGTCTGCTTCACGGTACACTGCATAACGCTGGCCAACCACCAGACCATTGCCGCGTGCATAGACCTTCTGGCCTTTACCTGCCAATACGCGCTGGTCTGCAGTGCCGAGAATGTAAGGCGTACCCTGAACTGAATCAGCTGCCACAATGGTATAGCGTTCCAGCCATTGCTGGATATGCGCTAATGGAATCACTGGAATCGTATTATTTAAAGATTCAACGCGAACCTGTGGTTGTAATGAAGTACTACCGATATAACGACTGATGATACCTTCACAGCCATCACCTTCGTCTTTACCGATAATTGGACGACCTTGATAGTCACACATCAACAGGCGATCACCTGGAAAAATCCAATGTGGATTTTTCACGTGCTTGTTACTGGCCCAGATTTCTGGCCAACGCACCGGATTTTTTAAGAAACGTTTTGAAATATCCCACAATGTATCGCCTTTTTTGACCACGTAGACATTGGGCGCACTGGCTTTTAAAGCAGGTGGATTGACGTTGCGGGCAGGAGCTGCCTCGGCTGAATACATTGTCCCCATACTCACTCCGACACAAACTGCCAGTGCGAGCATTTGATTTTTTAACCCCAAGGCACTAAAAAATGGCATGCCCTTCAAAACCTTTTTCATTATCATAATTCCTAAAATTATGTGCGTAATTGCGTTATAATAACGATCTTACACACATTTTTTTGATGAAGCATTCCCTTCATTTGGTTTTTTGATCAATGGCATAATTGAGGACGCAGTATGGCCTTATTACCTATTTTAAGTTTCCCGGATCCCCGTCTTCGTACCATTGCACAACCAGTCGAAGAAGTTACTGATGAAATTCGTCAGCTCGCTGCAGATATGTTTGAAACCATGTATGAAGCGCCAGGCATCGGACTCGCTGCGACCCAAGTCGATCGTCATATTCAGCTGATTGTGATGGACCTGTCTGAAAACAAAGATCAACCCATGGTGTTCATTAACCCCAAAATCACACCATTGACTGAAGAAACACAGCCTTATGAAGAGGGCTGTCTATCAGTTCCTCAAATATACGATAAAGTTGAGCGTCCGTCACGCGTAAAAATCAAGGCAATTGGTCTGGATGGTCAACCCTTTGAACAAGAGGCTGATGGACTTCTCGCTGTGTGCATCCAACATGAAATGGATCACTTAAATGGTAAACTTTTTGTGGATTATCTGTCGCCATTGAAACGTCAGCGTGCCCGTGAAAAAGTAGAAAAACTGGTTCGCCAGCGCAATAAAGAAAAAGTTGCAGTTAAACGCTAGGACTCTTTTCCCAAGCAATTTTTATGCTTCAACAAGCCCAATTTCGATTGGGCTTTGTTATACTTAGCCCAGACAAGTTCAAGGGTTTGCCTATGGTCCTGCGGGGAGGTCTGCTACTTTCCTTTGTGGCGGTATTTCTACAGATTGCGGTGTTCTTACAGCCTTTGCTGCCGAAGCAATATCAGGTTGCTCCGGTCTGTGAAACCATCACGCGCGCCCTTTTAGTTTCCTCTCATGTTCATTCTGAACATTCTGCCCATCATCACCTTGATCAGCATCCTATTTCCTCAGACTCCATGGCGCATGAACACGATGCCAGTCATCAGTGTCAGTACTGTACTGTCTATGGCAACCTGGTTTTGCCGCCTGAGCTTGAAGTGAAAGAAGTCCTGGATCGAATTCAGGTCAGACTATTGGCTTTTGAACAAGCCTTTAAGCATGTCTGGTTTATCCTTCAGCGACTCTTTTTAATCCCGCAGGGACGGGCACCGCCACTGTTTGCATAAATCCACGTTGTTTTGCCTGGGTCTTGAATGACTTGGGCCGTGTTTAATTTATGTATTCAGTGAGATAGAAAATGGCTCAGCCTAAATTCTTGTTACAGCCCCTTGCGGCTGCGATTTGTGTTGCCTGTTATTCATCAGTGGTTATGGCCAATGAAAGCATGCCTGTACAAACCATGGCACCGATTGTGGTGACTTCAACTGCCGGTAATGATGCTAATGGTCTGATTGTTCGTGCTGATCCGAAACAGCCGATTCAGCCAGTGCCAGCAACCGATGGTGCAGATTATCTGCAAAGTATTGTAGGTTTTAGTTCGGTCAATAGCGGAGCTGGCACCAATGGCGATGTGACCTTTCGTGGCATGTTTGGTTCACGTATTAAAATCCTGACTGATGGCACTGAAAACCTCGGTGCCTGTCCAAGCCGGATGGATTCGCCCACTTCATATATTTCTCCAGAAAGTTATGACCGTATTTCAGTGATTAAAGGTCCTCAAACGGTTCAATATGCCAATACCGGTTCAGCAGCAACCGTCATTTTTGAGCGTCGCCCAGAACAGTTTGATCAGGATAAAAAATACCGTGGTCAGGCCAGTGTACTGATGGGATCTTTTGGTCGTCTGGACCAGAACATTGAAGCTGCTGGTGGTGATGAAAAGAAATATATCCGCCTGAACATTAACCGTTCAGTATCGAATAGTTATCAGGATGGTGATGGTCAAACTGTACCTTCAGATTGGGAACGCTGGAATGCAGATTTGGCACTGGGCTGGACGCCGGATGAAGATACCTGGGTCGAACTGACCGGTGGTAAAGCGGATGGTGAGGCAGTTTATGCTGGCCGTGATATGGATGGATCACAGTTTGCCCGTGAAAGCCTCGGCTTACGTGTTGAAAAGAGAAATCTGACGGATGTGATTCGGAAAGTTGAAGCACAGGTGAACTATAACTTTAATGATCATGTCATGGATAATTATAGTCTGCGTGAGTTTCAGGCCAGTCCCATGATGAGTATGCCCATGGCGAGCAATGTTGCGCGTAAAACATTGAATGCTCGTATGGCAATGACCAATGAATGGAATAAATTACAGCTGATTACTGGTATCGATAGTCAGAATAACCAACATACTAAACGTAACGGAAGTTTGATGACGCCGTATCAAAATCAGTCACGTACTAAAGATATGGAATTCCAGTCTGTTGGGGCTTTTGGCGAGCTCAGTTATCAGCTTAGTGATAACAATAAGCTAGTGTCTGGTTTGCGTCTGGATCAGGTCAATGTAGAAGCAGTGGAGTCAAATCAGGAACGTAAAGAAACTCTACCGAGTGCCTTTGTACGTTTTGAAAATCATCATCCCGATCATGACGATGGTAAGACCTATATTGGCGTGGGCTATGTCGAACGTATGCCAGATTACTGGGAATTATTCAGTCCTAAAACAGGGAATGGTGACGCCAATACTTTTGCCAATATTGATATTGAAAAAACACTTCAGCTTGATCTAGGTTATCAGCATACCCATGCTAATTTCAGTTCCTGGGCATCGGCTTATGCTGGGCTGATTAATGACTATGTGCTTACCACCTATAAACTAACAGGAATGATGAACATGTTGGAAGCGCATAGCCGAAATGTGGATGCCACCATTGCCGGGGCGGAAGCAGGGGTGGGTTATCAGTTTAGTGATGCGATTCAGACAGATGTCAGCGCGATGTACGCATGGGCTAAAAACACCACCGATAATACGCCGTTGCCACAGATTTCACCTTTAGAGGCTCGGGTAAATTTACGTTATATCCAGGACAATTACACTTTGGGTGCTTACTGGCGTTTGGTCGATGGTCAAAACCGAATTAGTGAGCGTGAAGGGAATATCGTTGGTTATGATGTTAAGAAAAGTGCAGGCTTTGGCACACTGTCTTTAAATGGCACATATCACATTGCAGATGGTGTTGATCTTTCTGTTGGGGTCGATAATGTCCTAGATCGTACCTATGCCGAGCATTTGAACAAGATGGGCAGTTCTGGTTTTGGATTTGCTGCCAATGAGCAATTTAACAATATTGGCCGTAACTACTGGGCAAGAGTCAGTATGAAGTTTTAATTGTTGTCTAATCTTTTGAAAAAGCCATTGCTCTTAAGCAATGGCTTTTTTAATTTTAAGGTCGGAGTTTATTTTGCATATTTAAATAGAGTGCCAATTTCTAGGAAGAAGGCCGTATAAAACAAGTTTTGTCTATATAAGCGTCAGGGCGGTGAAGAATAAAACAAGAATTGACTACGCCTTAAGCAATAGGGAGTGCGTAATAAATGATTTTTTTAAATAATTTTAATTAAAACAATTGGTTGTAATTACTTGGGTGAGAGTTCTTAGCTAGATCACATGAAAATCAAAAATAATTAAAATAAATTTTATATAAAAAACAATTATTTATATTTTTATTGGTTTATAAAACAAACACACGATAAAAAATCTTTGCAAGAAGTGTTGCAAGCGCCCTGAAATGCTGTAGAATGCACATCCATCGGCAGTGATGAAGATTAAAACTTCTGATAAAACAGTAACTTAGCACAAAGTGTTAAGATTGGGTTTTGTTGGATAAGTTTAAATTAATTTGAATTACGGATTGACACTTTAGAAATTCAGTGTAATATAGCCGACCTAGCTTGCTGGTGACGAATCAGCAAGAAGATCATTAAGAGCTTATGAAGAACAACTTGTGTGGATTTTTACTGGTTGATCGATCGAAATTATTTTCATTGATTGATGGTAGAAATGACTCGAAGTTTATTTGAGAAATATTTGTCAGAAAATTGATGAGCCAAGATTGGTGTCCTTTAGGCACTACTGATTTTAAACTGAAGAGTTTGATCATGGCTCAGATTGAACGCTGGCGGCAGGCTTAACACATGCAAGTCGAGCGGATGAAAGTAGCTTGCTACTGGATTCAGCGGCGGACGGGTGAGTAATGCTTAGGAATCTGCCTATTAGTGGGGGACAACATCTCGAAAGGGATGCTAATACCGCATACGTCCTACGGGAGAAAGCAGGGGACCTTCGGGCCTTGCGCTAATAGATGAGCCTAAGTCGGATTAGCTAGTTGGTGGGGTAAAGGCCTACCAAGGCGACGATCTGTAGCGGGTCTGAGAGGATGATCCGCCACACTGGGACTGAGACACGGCCCAGACT
>NZ_VPEU01000034.1:0-29385 GCF_013416975.1 Acinetobacter sp. YH18001
AAGGTTCATTCCCTATGTGGTCAATTCTGGCACTCGGTGCTGTTGAACGCGTGATTCATCATATGATTGAGCTGGATGCAATTACCCGCATCCAGCTCAATGCCTTATCCGGTAAAATGCTGCGGGTAGTGAAGAAAAAGAAATACCAAGGTATATTGTCGAATATGCTTTAAATATGACTGCATCAACAATACTCTTTTTAGTAGAAGCGGAAGAAAACTTATAAATAAAAAACCCGCTCTAAAGCGGGTTTTTTGAAAAAACAATTAGTCTTAACCAATCAACTTCTTCATCAACTCATTCACTTGCGCAGGGTTGGCTTTACCCTTAGACGCTTTCATCACTTGACCAACCAGACCGTTGAAAGCTTTTTCTTTACCAGATTTGTACTCTTCAACCATCTTCTCGTTGGCGGCAAGCACTTCCTTAATAATTGCTTCAATCGCGCCTGTATCAGTTTCCTGTTTCAAGCCTTTCTCAGCAATAATTTCGTCCGCAGTTTTACCTTCATCCCACATAAAGCCGAACACTTGTTTCGCGATCTTACCGCTAATGGTGTTATCGACAATACGTGCGATCATGCCGCCAAGTTTTTCCGCAGAAACAGGAGAATCTTGAAGATCTAGGCCTGCTTTGTTGAGCGCCCCTGAGAATTCGCCCATCACCCAGTTTGCAGCAATCTTACCTTGTGCAGCGCCGCCAGCAGCTTTCACGACTTCTTCATAAAACTCTGACATTTCACGAGTAAGCGTTAGAACGTGAGCATCGTACTCAGTCACGCCAAAGTCCGCCACAAAACGCGCACGACGTGCCGCAGGCAGCTCAGGCATGGTGGCTTTGATTGCTTCGATTTGTTCATCCGCAATCACCACAGGCAACAAGTCAGGGTCAGGGAAGTAACGGTAATCGTTGGCTTCTTCTTTTGAACGCATTGAACGCGTTTCCATCTTCACAGGATCGAATAAACGCGTTTCCTGATCAATGGTGCCGTCCCATTCCAGAATTTCCATTTGACGTTCAATTTCAACATTGATCGCTTGTTCAATGAAACGGAATGAGTTCAGGTTTTTCAATTCGCAACGCGTACCGAAGGGTTGACCCGGACGACGTAAAGACACGTTACAGTCACAACGGAACGAACCTTCTGCCATGTTGCCGTCAGAAATGCCCAACCAGCGCACCAGCGTATGAATCGCTTTAATATAAGCAACCGCTTCTTCAACCGAACGCATATCCGGTTCAGATACGATTTCAAGCAGTGGCGTACCGGCACGGTTCAAGTCGATACCGGACATGCCTTCAAACTGGTCATGAATCGATTTACCTGCATCTTCCTCAAGGTGTGCACGGGTTACGCCAATCCGTTTAACCGTGCCATCTTCAAGCTGGATGTCGATATGACCCAAGCCCACAATCGGATTGTCCATCTGGCTAATCTGGTAGCCTTTTGGCGAATCCGGGTAGAAATAGTTTTTACGCGCAAATACGGAGGCCTGATCAATATAGGCATCGATACCCAAACCAAAGCGAATCGCAAGATCCACCACTTCTTTATTCAATACCGGCAATACGCCCGGCATGGCCAAATCTACAAGGCTGGCTTGGGTGTTTGGATCATTACCGAATACAGTCGATGAACCCGAGAAAATTTTGGTATTGGTGGCAAGCTGGGTGTGAATCTCGATACCAATAACGACTTCCCAACCCTCAATCAGGTTAGATTTTGGTTTAGCCGATTTTTGAGCTTGAGCCATTATGCATTCTCCTCAGCAATTGCCGCGCGTTGTGTATGCCAATCGGTTGCTTGCTGGTACTGATGCACCACAGACAACAATTGCGATTCTGACCAGTAATTCCCAATCAACTGTAAGCCAACTGGCAAGTTGTTTTGGTCAAAACCAACAGGCGCATTAATCGCAGGAAGACCTGCCAGGTTCACTGCAAGTGTATAAATATCGCCTAGGTACATTTCAACCGGAGTCAAATCCGCACCAATTTTATAGGCTGTGGTTGGCGCAGATGGCGCAGCAATCACATCGACAGATTCAAAGGCTTTAAGGAAATCTTGCTGGATCAGGCGACGTACTTTTTGTGCTTTCACATAATATGCATCGTAGTAACCCGCGGATAACGCATATGTGCCAATCAGGATACGACGTTGCACTTCTGCACCAAAACCTTCTGAACGTGAACGTTTGTACAAGTCCATCAAGTCCACTGGATTTTCACAGCGGTAGCCATAACGCACACCGTCAAAGCGTTGTAAGTTAGAGGATGCTTCAGCAGGTGCGATCAGGTAGTAAGTCGGAACGTAGCTTTCGGTCATGTTGAGGTCGATCTCAACCAGTGTAGCGCCCAGGTCTTCTAACTTTTTCAATGATTCTTCGACACGTGCTTTAACATCTTCAGCTAGGCCGGCAACATTAAAGTACTGTTTTGGAATACCAATGCGTAAACCTTTGACGGATGTATCATTCAGGTTCGCCACATAGTTATCTACGGTTTGATTCATTGATGTTGAATCTTTGGCATCATGACCGGCCATCACGTTCATCAGGTAGGCACAGTCTTCCGCTGAGCGTGCCATCGGGCCGCCTTGGTCGAGGGATGATGCATAGGCAATCATACCGAAGCGCGACACACGGCCATAGGTCGGTTTAAGTCCAGTCAGGCCACAGAATGACGCAGGTTGACGAATAGAGCCACCGGTGTCAGTACCGGTAGCGAAGGGTGCCAGATCCGCTGCAACAGCTGCTGCTGAACCACCTGAAGAACCGCCAGGAACATGGTTTAAATTCCAAGGGTTAGCCGTTGCGCCGTAATATGAGTTTTCAGAGGTCGAACCCATGGCGAATTCGTCCATGTTCACTTTACCCAAAGTCACCAGGCCCGCAGCTTTGCCTTTCGCGACAACGGTGGCGTCATAAGGAGAGATAAAATTGTCCAGTATTTTAGAACCGGCAGTGGTTTTGATGCCTTGAGTACAGAAAATGTCTTTATGCGCGATTGGTACGCCTGTTAACACATTTGCACCACCTGCCTTACGCAGTGTGTCAGCCGCATCAGCTTCTGCCAATGCCAATTCAGGCGTAACGGTTACATATGATTTTACTTGAGCATCAATTTTTGCAATACGCTTTAAGTAATGTTCAGTCAATTCGCGAGATGAAAACTGGGCATTTGCCAGACCTTCACTGAGTTCACGAATGGATAAGCGATGTAAATCTGTCATGAGAAATAATTCTTTACGTTTAATTTAATAAAAAGAATGAACTGGGTAGTAATTACTCAATCACGCGCGGTACGAGGTATAGACCATCCTGAACAGCAGGTGCAACTGCTTGGTATTGCTCGCGATGATTGCTTTCTGAGACCACATCTTCACGTAGTGGCTGAGGATGGTCGAAAGGGCTCTTCAGCGGTTCAATTCCGTCGGTATTGATGCCTTTCAATGTGTCCATCATGCCTAAAATCTTATTTAAACTTTGAGCATATTCAGCAGATTGCGTATCATTGAGAGATAACCTTGCAAGGTGGGCAATGGCTGAAACTGTTTCTGCACTTAAATCTGCAGAATGCTGTGCATCCGATGTAGACATAATATTACCTAATCAGTATTAAAAAAATTCAAATTATCATGCGTTATGATAAGCGATTGACTTGTCCAAATCATCACATTTAGTTAAAGTTGCCACCTTGCGTCCATATAAAGTTTAATTGAGAACGTCCCCGTGATTCTAAAACGACTAATAGGCTTGTTTTCGCCAGATCTTGCCATTGATTTAGGTACTGCAAATACACTTATTTATGCGCCAGGACGAGGCATTATATTAAATGAACCCACGGTTGTAGCCATCCGTCATAGTGGTTCACATAAAATTGTTGCCGCTGTAGGTCTTGAAGCGAAACAAATGCTAGGTCGTACCCCAGCCAATATCTCAGCAATCCGCCCCATGAAAGATGGGGTGATTGCGGATTTTGAAGTCACTGAAACCATGCTGAATCAGTTCATTCGCAAAGTACATGAAAACCGTCTGTTTACTCCGGCACCGCGTGTGGTGGTGTGTGTACCATGTAAATCGACGCTGGTTGAACGTCGTGCTATTCGTGAAGCGGTATTTAATGCTGGTGCACGTGATGTCCGTTTAATCGAAGAACCGATGGCAGCGGCCATTGGTGCAGGTATGCCAGTTGAGCAGGCCTGTGGTTCAATGGTGGTCGATGTCGGTGGTGGTACCACTGAAATTGCGATCATTTCCCTGCAGGGTTGTGTCTATGCAGATTCTTTACGGATTGGTGGTGATGTCTTTGATGAGCAGATCATTAACTATGTGCGTAAGGCGCATGGCTGTGTGATTGGTGAAACCACGGCAGAAGTGATCAAAAAAGAAGTGGGCATGGCCTTGCCAGATGAAGGTGCTAAACCGCTTGAAATTGAAGTTCGTGGCCGTAATCTTGCAGAAGGTGTACCACGTGCGATTGTGGTTAACTCAGACGAAGTGACTCAAGCCATTTCAGATCCTTTGCAAAACATTGTGTCTGCGGTGAAATCAGCACTAGAACACACACCTCCTGAGCTTTCTTCGGATATTGCTGAACGCGGTATCGTGTTAACCGGTGGTGGTGCATTGCTGCGTAATCTAGACAAGCTGCTGGCCAAAGAAACCGGCCTGCCGGTTGTGGTGGCAGAAGATCCACTCTCATGTGTAACCCGTGGTGGTGGCAAGGTACTCGAATTTTTCGACAATCCAAATCATGACATGTTATTCGTAGGCTAAGAAAAGGATTCGGCGGGTGCAAGCACATCTGTTTTCTCGACAACCGCCATCTTTTCGCTCTTTTATCATTGCATTGGTAACATGCTTGGTGGTGCTTTTCTTTGATTGGCGCATGCCACATGTTGTACAACCTGCAAGGGATGTCCTGTACGCGGCCTATAATCCTATTTATGCTGTGGCCAGTTATCCGGTATTGTCGCGAGAGTGGTTGAATCAACAAACCAAGTCTGAAGTTCAGTTGCGTCGGGAAAATACCGCGATGCAGGCTGAGTTGTTGCAGGCGCAAGTTCGCTTACAAAAAATCTCTGAACTTTCTGCTGAAAATACCCGTTTGCGCGGTCTGCTCGATACACCACTGATCATTGACGGGCGTATTGAAATTGCGGAAGTGATTGGCACCGATGCCGATCCTTTAAGACATATCATTGTGATCAACCGGGGTTCAAATAACGAGCTGAAAGTCGGGCAAACGGTACTGGATGACAAGGGGATTATGGGACAGATTATTAATGTCTATCCGCATAGTAGCAGGGTCATGCTGTTGTCTGATAAAGAACATTCATTGTCAGTGCGTCTGGAACATACCGGAATGCGTGCCATTGTCTCGGGGACGGGTGATCTGGGGCGTTTGAAAATGGAATATGTACCGACCAGTGCCAATATCAAGGTCGGGGAAAAAGTCTATAGTTCAGGCTTGGGCCAACATTTTCCGGCAGGTTATCTGGTGGGGCAGGTGTCCAAAGTACAACGACATAATTCAGGTGAATTTGCCCAGATTGATGTAACGCCAGCCGCGCAGCTGGCCGGTGGTCATCATGTGGTGGTGTTATTTTCCGATTCATTGGCGATGGAGCAACCGCATGTCAATCGCTAAGATGAAATCCAGAAAGCATCGTGATCCCTTATTTGCCATCGTCATTTCGGTGATCGTGGCTTCGATTTTGATGGTCTATCCACTTTCTTATACCCTCTCGGGCTGGCGTCCGCTGTTCATGCTGATGGTGATGCTATTCTGGGTGTTGTGTCAGCCGACCTGGTGTGGGATCTGGTTTGCCTTTGGTACCGGTATTTTTATTGATTTGCTGCTGGACGCACCTTTAGGTCTGAATGCCCTCAGCTTTATTATTATTGCCTTTTTAGCCCGATTCCTGACTCGTGAACGCCGTATCCTGACCTTTAATAATCTCTGGGTGATTACGGGGTTGGCAATTGTTGCGCATTTGCTGATGATCTTTTTTGCCCAGATTGTGGCAGGCGTGCAATTTTCTTTTGCCCGGCACTGGATTCCAATGCTGACCAGTATTCTGGTTTGGCCTGTCCTCTATTATATGTTGAAAAAATGGCGCATATAATTCTCGCTTCCAGCTCACCTCGGCGTTGTGAGTTATTACAGCAGCTCGGACTGAGCTTTGATATCTACAGTCCGGATATCGATGAATCTGTGCGTGAAGGTGAATCCGTCGCGGCTTATGTTGAACGTCTGGCACGAGCCAAGGCTGATGCAGTGGCCGAGCGTTATCCAGATGCAATCATCATTGCTGCGGATACCAGTCTGGGGGTCGATAGTGAGATTTTGGGTAAACCAGAATCCAAGCAACATGCCATTGAAATGTGGACAAAAATCTCCGGTCGGTGGCATGATGTCTATAGCGGTGTCTGTGTTCGTACAAAAGATGAAAAATACAGTATAGTGGTACGTACGCAGGTCGAATTTCAAATCCTGAGTGCCGCAGACATGGAAAGTTACTGGGCCACAGGTGAGCCGCTGGGTAAAGCCGGGGCTTATGCGATTCAAGGAATTGCAGCACGTTATATTCCAAAAATACAAGGCAGCTATTCCAATGTGGTCGGCTTGCCGCTCTATGAAACCGTACAGTTATTACAGACAGTTAAGGCACTAAATTAACTGCTGATAAAAAGAATTTTTATAATGTTTTGAGTGTAATTATGTCTGACGAGTTATTGATTAACGTCACGCCGATGGAATGTCGGGTCGCGTTGATTGAAAACGGCACGGTCAATGAACTGTTTGTCGAGCGTACGGCCAAGCGTGGCTTGGTCGGTAATGTCTATAAAGGCAAAGTGGTACGGGTCTTGCCGGGTATGCAGGCTGCGTTTGTGGATATTGGTCTGTCCAGAACGGCATTTTTGCATATCAATGATATGGTCTGGCCGCGCCAGCAGCCCACCCCAAATGTCTTTGAACTGCTTCAGCCCGGTCAAATCCTCACGGTTCAGGTGATGAAAGATATGCTGGGTACCAAAGGTGCCCGTCTTTCCACGGATTTGTCTATTCCTTCGCGTTATCTGGTGCTGATGCCTTATGGCAATCATATTGGGGTGTCGCAGCGAATTGAATCTGAGGAAGAGCGCAATCGTTTACGTTCGATTATTGAGCGGATTCAGGCCGAGCATAAGCTGCCAGGCTCAGTGATTGTACGTACCGCTGCTGAAGGTATTGAAGAAGCAGCCATTGCCCAAGATATGGCTTATCTGGCCAAGCTTTGGGAATATATCCAGCGTAAGCAGAAGATTATTGCAGTTCCCTCCCTGATTTTTGAAGAATTGCCTTTACCACAACGGATCATTCGTGATCTGGCCAATGAAGAAACTGCAAAAATCTACGTCGATTCACGTGAAATTCACGCCAAGCTGCAAGAGTTTGTCGAAGAATTTGTGCCGAATATGCGAGACCGCTTACTGCACTACCCGGGCGAGCGTCCAATTTTTGACTTATATAATGTTGAAGAAGATCTGCAAAAGGCGTTGCAAACTCGTGTCGCATTGAAATCGGGCGGTTATCTGATGATTGATCAGACCGAAGCGATGGCCACCATTGACGTCAATACCGGCTCTTATGTGGGTGGTCGCTCACTGGAAGACACTGTTTTTAAAACCAATATGGAAGCGACTCAGGTCATTGCACGTCAGTTGCGTCTGCGTAATCTGGGTGGAATTATCATCATTGATTTCATTGATATGCAGGAAGCGCAGCATCGTGAAGAAGTGATGAAACAGTTTGAGCGCATGTTGGAACGTGACCATGCTAAAACCAAGATTACTCAGGTATCTGAACTGGGTCTGGTGGAAATGACCCGAAAACGCACCCGTGAGTCACTGGAACATTTACTCTGTGAATCCTGTCCGACTTGTCAGGGACGTGGTTATGTCAAAACAGCCGAGTCAGTATGTTACGAAATATTCAGAGAAATTCTGCGTTATGCACGTGCTTATGAGTCGCAGAGTGGCTTTACTGTTGTCGCGCATCCCGCTGTAATTGATCGTTTACTAACAGTAGAAGCCCCAGCAGTCGCTGATCTAGAGCATTTCATTAATCGCGTGATTAAGTTCCAAGTAGAAAATCTGTATACGCAAGAGCAATACGATATCATTCTCAGCTGAAATTGTAACAGAATATCGTTAAACACTTGTTACATCTGAAATTTTACATTGGTGCTGTTATTTACAATACTAGATGCATGAATTAGCCAAAGCCGTTTCTCCCAGTTTCAGGCTTAGCAAAAGGAGTGTGTTATGAATATGAGTAAAGCAGTAATTAATAAAGGCCTAAAACACGTATTAGAACCAAAGACTGTACATGCAGGATATATCGTCGATGAGCGCGGTAATGAAGTCCAGATTACCGCCAGCATGATTCGTAATGCCTGCCATCAATTATTACAACAGTGTCGTACCATCAAAAGCTAATGCTACCGATACAGAATCTTGTGCAGATTGAAATAAATTCTAGGCAATCAAAAATGGATGCATCATCCCAAAAATATAAAATAAATTTAAAACGATGTTAAAAAATAAAACCAAGGGGCTCTATGAGCCCCTTAATTATGTGCGCTAGGACTGGCAAAAATGATCAACACTTTTTTCAGTTTATATATTCTATTTATTGATCCGCGGCTAGCTCACCGCCTGTAACTTTGGGACAGGTTCACCATCTACAATTCGTTCAAAACGCTGGATTTCTTCTTCAAGATGCGTCAGCAGGTTCTGCATTTTCGGCAGGGCATTACGGCATGCGGTTAAGCCGACTTCCAGTTTGTCCAGATAGCTGGTCATGGTAATGTTCAAAGCCTGCCCATCTAGTACAATTGAGGCTGGATAAAGCGCTTCGAGACGTGCACCATTCCAATATAGCGGTTCCTGAGGGCCGGGTACATTGGAAATAATCACATTAAATGCCTGGCGCGTTGGCATTAAACCGGATGCAATGTTCAGACCGGCTGCACCATAGACAAAGGCACTATAATTTAAAATCTGATTGGCATTCATGCGTTTAAAACGTTCCTTGGCACTCAGCACACTGCCACGTACAATTTTGAGACGTTCCAGAGGATCTTCTTTATGGGTGCCCAGATTGGCCAGAATCATGGTAATGCGATTGGAAACATCCGAATCATCACTTCGAACCGAGGCCGGAACCATAGCAATTAATGGTTTTTTCGGTAAAGCGTTTTGTGATAGTAAATATTCACGTAGTGCACCTGAACAGATGGCCAGTACCATGTCATTAATCGTGACGCCCAATGCTTTAGAAATATGCCGTAAACGTGAAAATTCAAAGGATTGTGCCGCAAAACGACGCGAAGCACTGACACGTTGGTTCAGAATACAACTTGGTGCCTGAAAACTGGACACATAATCCGGATTGCGCCCCATATCCTTCATAACGGTCTGAGACAGCTCATAAGCGACGCGTGGTGCGCATTCTAGTTGGCCTTTAATGGTTTGCAGGACATTTTTAAAAGCATTGACCTTAGGTGCTTTAAGGCGTTTGGCGCGTGGCCCTTCAACACACCACGGTGGCACAATACTTTTGGCATTCGGATCATGCGACAGCGATTTTTCGACCAGACGCATGCCGGCGATTCCGTCCACCATCGCATGATGGATCTTGAAATACATGGCAAAACGATTACCTTCAATTCCTTCAATAATATGACAGGTCCATAAAGGCTTGGCACGATCAATCAGCGCACTATGTTCTTGTGAAATATAAGTGAGCAATTCACGGATACGACCCGGTTTCGGCAGGGCAATATGACGAAAATGATGATCTAAATCAAATTCTTGGTCTTCATCCCAAAACAGGCCATTTAAATAATTATTAAAAGGTGGAATCGGCGATGATTTGGAGTTTTGAATATCAGTGACGAGATCCTGAATAAAGGAAGCTGGTGCATTTTCGGGAATTTGGAATAAAAATAGCCCACCTACATGCATAGGCTGCTGCCGTTTCTCTAAAGTTAAGAAAATAAAATCAATTGGATGTAATGGACGCATAGCGTAGATTGCCTCACTGCACTTTCTTCAGCTGCTCTGATCCGAACAACCTTGTTAGAATTATTAATATTGACATTACAAAGTATAGCGATTTTGCCACGGAAAGGTACTGATTTTTCTGTAGATGATTGGTTTATGAAAAAACCACCGACGAGTCGATGGTTATGCTAGATCATTTTTGCAAGTTGCCGGCATGCAGACCACATTCTTTATGCGTGGCTTCTTCCCACCACCAGCGGCCTTCACGTTCATGCTGATTCGGCAGCACAGGGCGGGTACAGGGTTCACAGCCGATTGAAACAAAACCTTTTTCATGCAGCGCATTATAAGGCACTTCCATCATGCGGATATAACTCCAGACATCTGCACTGGACCAGTTGGCCAGAGGATTGTATTTGATCAGCTGCTTACCCGGACCGGAAAAACCTGGATCTGCCTGAACCACAGGAATTTCATTGCGTGTACCCGGACTTTGGTCTTTGCGCTGACCAGTAATCCAGCCATCCAGCGTCGCCAGTTTTTTACGTAGCGGTTGAACCTTGCGTATACCGCAACATTCCTGATGGCCATCTTCAAAGAAACTGAATAAACCTTTGGTGGTCACTAAATTTTGTACTGCATCCGTTTCAGGGAAGCAGATTTCAATCTCGATGTTGTAATGCTTACGTACCCGTTCAATAAACTGATAGGTCTCTGCATGTAAACGTCCAGTATCCAGACTGAATACCCGGAATGGTTTACCCAGATGAGAGGCCATATCAATCAATACAACATCTTCGGCCCCAGAAAATGAAATCGCAATTTCACCCTGCTGGCTCAGTGCAAGTGCCAAAATTTCATTAGGCGATTTATCTGCATATTCAGATGCAAGCGCATCAATACGATCAATAGTAGGAATGATGGTCATGAGAGTCCTGGCGATATAGGCTTGGAAAGGACATGGCCTATATTAATTAATTTAACATCTATTTTAATGGAATTAATTTAATTGACTTATCACTAAAAAATAAATACTTATGAAAAAAATAGATTTAAAAAAGTACAGTGCAAAATCTGTTTCTTCAGCTATGATAGTGCAAAATTTTTTCAATACAACTTAGAGGGAATGTTCATGGAAGTCGTATGTCTAGATTTAGAAGGTGTGTTGGTTCCAGAAATCTGGATTAACTTTGCTAAAAAAACCGGTATTAAAGAGCTTGAAGCGACGACTCGTGACATTCCTGACTATGATGTACTGATGACCCAACGTCTGAATATTTTAAAACAGCACGGTTTAGGCTTGAACGATATTCAGGAAGTGATTGCAGAAATGGGGCCTTTCCCAGGAGCAAAAGAATTTGTGAAATGGGTGAGTACGCATTTTCAATTGATTATTCTTTCAGATACGTTCTATGAATTTGCACATCCATTGATGAAGCAACTGGATTGGCCGACAATTTTCTGTCATAAACTGGAAACAGATGAAGCAGGAATGATCTCTGCTTATAAACTTCGTCAGCCGGACCAAAAACGTCAGGCTGTTAAAGCACTGCATGGTTTGAATTTCCGTGTGATTGCGGCAGGGGATTCTTATAACGATACTACAATGTTAGGTGAGGCAGACCATGGTTTCCTGTTTGATGCCCCTGAGAACGTGATTGCTGAATTCCCGCAATTCCCGCCAATTCGTGGTTATGATGCGTTAAAAGAAGCGATTCGTAATGCTTCAGTACGTGATATTCCAGCTTAAATTATTTAAGTAAATAAAAAAGGCGCTTAAAGCGCCTTTTTTATTGAATCTATCAAAAAATTAGAAACGGTAACCGATTTTTAGACCATAGCCGAGTGCATGGTTATCTTCAAAATCGCCAAGTTCGTTCTTACCTGCTTTCGCAGTTGCATCACCTAACCAGAAGTATTTCACACCACCTTGAATGAAATAGTTTTCTGCAGGGCTATATTGCGCGCCTAAGCCTACATTCCAGTAGCCTTCAGTTGGACCTAAAGTAGTGACTGGGTTGCCTGCACCAGAGTCATAACCTACAGAAGTAGAACCTGACCATTTATTATTAAATTTACGGCCAACACCAACATTCGCAGACCATTGGTCATCTGAATAATCAATCAAATTATTGCCTGAAGCATTTTTAAGATATTCAGGGGTTACTGCAAATTGATCCCAATGTACCCAACGTACGTTTGCAAATGCGATGGTATTGGCTGCTACACCGGTTTGAAAGTCTAAGTTTACTGACTGAGGGGTTACCGCATGGACATCAGAAGTCAGTAATGTTGCTACACCACGTGGACTAGAAAATGTTTCGACACTTTTGGCTTTATGATCAATTTCAGAACGATAAGTTACAGCAGCTTTTAATGCAATTTCTGGAATTTGATAAGCAAAACCAGCAAGCCAGCCAAAAGCTTCTTCTTGTTCGATATGGATGTTATAGCCACTCAGGCCACGTTTAGTAGGGTCAGTTGGAGATGCACCATATCCTAAACCACGAAGAGAAATATCGGCTTCTACCGTTTGCCATACCGGACCTGCATAAAAGTTCCAGTTTTCTGTTGGCTGGTACCCAATAAGTGCAGTTATATTATGTGTTTTTACTTCTACAGAAGTTGACTCATTCCCTTGAGAGAAAATAGAAAGAGGACCTACAGCTTGATAGTTTGAATCTGCACCATAAGGCTGATCATAAATCAGGCCTAAAGAAATTTTATCGGTTGCTTGTACTTTAATTGCGGCATTAGCGAAGTAATAAGATTCCGCCATATCATCCGCATTAAGCTGTTTTGATTTTACTTCAGCATCAAGAACAGAAATACCTGCTTCAGCATAGTTACCCGGCTGTAAAAAAGCAGAAATAGATTGGCCAGAACGATCCAAGCCAGCTGCTTGAACTGCAGAAAGAGGTAAAGTGCTAAGTAAAATAGCAGAATAAATTTTATTGAGCTTCATGGTACGTTCCCTGATGCCATCTGTAACAAAAATGTGCTGGAAAAGTAACATAATTTTAAAAAGAGTAAATACTCAGCTCTGTTGAAGAAATGAACTAAAGGGGTTAAGGAAAGAGCTTGCTTAGAGTGTTTATACTAATTTTATTAACTCAAGTATATGAAAAATAGGAAGTTTGATTTATTAAAAATAGTGTAAAAGAACTAAAACTTTATTAATTTTAATTGATGGTAAAATAATCGAATGATATGCAAGTGTATAAAATTAGAGTTAAAAAATAAAAAACCACTCGAAAGTGGTTTTTTATTTTAGGAAAACTTAGAAGCGGTAACCCATTTTTAGACCGTATGCGATTGCATGGTTATCGCTGAAGTCACCAACAATACGGTTATCTTCACCTACTTGGGCAGCAGTTTGTGATTTAGCATCACCTAACCAGAAATATTTTACACCACCGCCAATAAATGTTGCAGGTGTTGGGCTATATTGCACACCTAAGCCTACATTCCAGTAACCTTCAGTTGGACCTAGAGTAGAAACTGGATTACCTGCACCAGAATCCCAACCTACAGATACGTTGCCTGCCCATAGATCATTGAATTTACGACCTACACCAGCAGTGGCTGAAATCTGATCATCGGAATATTCAACTAAATTAAAGCCATTTGGACGATTAACAGCTGCTAATTGCCCTACTGCTTCCGATGCTAAGCCAAACTGATATGGGCGAATAGCAAATTTTGACCACTCTACCCAACGTACATTGGCAAAGGCTACAGTATTAGCCATGATACCAGTTTGGAAATCTAAATTTACAGACTGTGGAGTAGTAATTTTGGTTGTGCCTTGAGTCCCAACAATATCTGCTGGATTAACACCAATCAATGCTAATCCTGCAGCAGCAGAAAGTCTTTCTGTTGTATCTGCTTCATGATCGATTTCAGAGCGATATGTTAAAGATGCTTTTAAAGCAATTTCAGGGATTTGATAAGCAAGACCTGCTAACCAACCAAGATCCCCAGTCTCTTTCATTGTTGCATCATAGCCATTAAAGATACTATAAGCCTGTCCGCGAAGAGACAAATTTCCTTTTACTGTTTGGTAAACTGGACCCGCGTAAATATTCCAGTTTTCAGTTGGTTGGTATCCGAAGAGGAAAGTCAAATTTTGAGTACTAACATCTACTTTAGTATTGCCAACACCTAAAGGAATGTTTTCTAAGGTTTCTGCTAATTGAGCTTGACCCTGAGCAAGAGCACCTGCTTGAACCTGAGGGCGTACAGCTGCTGCCGCTGCATCTACATTCCCTCCCGCTTGAGTAATGATTCCTGCAGCAGTAGCTGCTACTGTTGCATTGTAAGCTGGATTGTCAGGTGTGATGCCTTGTTGTGCCACTAAGCCTTGAGCTGCTAATCCTACTAGTTGCTGACTTGTAAGACTGTTTAAAGTTGTCTCAACCTGTTGTAAGACCAAGTTATCTAGAAGGGCTGGTGGTAAAATTGTATCAGTAGGTTGAGAAACGAATGAATTATTACCTGTATATTCTGCGTCAGCACCAAATGGCTGGTCATATAAAATACCAAATGAGAATTTGCTAGTTGGCTGAAGTTTTAATGCTGCACTTGGAAAATAGTAGTCACCTGCCATATCGTTGATATTACGGCGAGCAGGAGCTTCTCCTGCTTCTTGACCAGATACCGAAGGGTCTAATACAGAAATGCCTGCCTCAAAGTAATTACCTGGTTGTAAAAACGCTGCGATAGATTGTCCCGAACGATCCATTGCAGCAGCAAAAGCACCCGTCATTGGTACAGTTGCGAGAATCATTGCAGTAGTTAATGTTTTTAATTTCATTTACGTCTTTCCTTGAGGTACAAATTTATATCTAGCGTTGTTGTTTGCACTTATTTAATTTTTGGAGACTTCGGTTACTCAACCGCAATCATTTGTTACTCCATGTGTCAAAAATACCACAATTAAAATAAGAGTAAATGCTCTAGAGTGAAAATAAAGCATAAAAAAGCAGCTAAATAGAGTAAAAGATCTAATGATGAGCAGGAAAAACGCTGGTTAATGTGTATTTGGTTATAACTATCATAGGCTTAGGTGATGGAGAGGGAGGGAATAAAAAAATAATAAGTATTTAAATAATTCATTAGATGTTTTGTTAAATAAATCACGTATTTAATAATGCGCGCCCTGCGGGACTCGAACCCACGTCGGTCGCTTAGGAGGCAACTGCTCTATCCAGTTAAGCTAAGGGCGCAAAAAGAAGGATTAATGTACTGCAAACTTAATTGAAAAAAAAGTTATTGCCGCAGCAATAACTTTTTAAGAATATATACTTATATAAACCGATTAAGTATTTTTAGGCTTAAGCAACTTAAACAGAACGAACATGACCACAATCCAAACCGGAATCATTAAAATAGATTCCTGAAAACCCTGAGTCCACATGATGTAGAGAATCGTAATAATGAAACCTAAGACCAGAATATTGCCTGCTGGAGACCATAGTGCTGGGAATGAGGTCTTTTGGCCGAGCTTCTTCATGCTCTGAATGAATTTGAGATGGGTCAGCGTAATCATCGCCCAGTTCAACACTAACGCACCGACCACAATATAAATCAAGTGGCTTAATGCATCTTCAGGAACAAAGTAGTTAAGTAATACACAGCCGAAAATCAGCGCGGCAGAAAACAATACCGCAGCAATCGGAGTACCTTGTTTATTCACTTGCATGAAGACTTTAGGTGCATTTCCTTGCTGAGCCAGACCATATAACATACGGCTATTGGCATACATACCGCTGTTATAGACAGACAGTGCAGCCGTTAAAATAATAAAGTTCAGTAAGTGTGCTGCCCAGCCAATGCCCAGTTGACTGAAAATCATTACAAATGGACTTTTATCCAGACCACCTAGCTCAAGCTGATTCCAGGGCACCAGTGATAACAGAATCGTCAATGCACCCACATAGAAAATCAGGATACGGAACACCACCTGATTAATCGCTTTCGGAATGGTCTTCTCTGGATTTTCAGCTTCTGCTGCTGCCATACCGATCAGTTCAATCCCACCAAAGGCAAACATCAGAAAGGCCAGCATGAAGAACAGACCTTCAAAGCCATTCGGGAAGAAACCACCTGCAGTCCATAAATTACTGAAAGACGCAGTCGAGGAAGCATCTGCAGTCAAGATCAGATATAAACCGAAGACAATCATCGAGATAACCGCCGTCACTTTAATGATTGAAAGCCAGAATTCTGATTCACCGTAGAATTTCACATTGCCGAGGTTGACCAGGGTAATCACGATAAAGAAAAACAGTACCGATGCCCAAGCTGGAATAAAAGGCCACCAATAGTTAATATATTTCGCAACGGCAGTAAGTTCGGTCATGGCCACCAGGATATATAAAATCCAGTAGTTCCAGCCCGCAAGGAAACCGGGGAACTTGCCCCAGTATTTATAAGCAAAATGGCTGAATGAACCTGCGACAGGTTCATGAACAATCATCTCACCCAATTGACGCATGATTAAAAATGCAATCAAGCCACCAATGGCATAGCCCAAAATAATAGAAGGACCCGCAGATTGGATCACCTGTGCGGAACCTAAGAATAAGCCTGTGCCAATTGCACCGCCCATGGCGATCAACTGAATATGACGGTTCTTTAAGCCACGCTGAAGTTGTGAAGACTCGTTATTCAAAGTGTTCAGCCCGACAATGGAAAAAATAAGTATAAAGATTGTAATGGAACAAAGTTCAGAAACCTAGTGCAAGACTTTGAATGAAATATTATTATCAGATTTATAATAAAAAATTATAAAAATAAATTAAATAAAAGATAACTGAATCAATATATTAATTTTATTGACATTGTAACTGATGAGTTTCCTGTTTTTTTGCTCTGATACGAATGCTGATTTTTTATACTTAGGTCGGAGCACTGAACTTCCTTGGCTTTAAAGCGATTATACTCTTCTCATAAGTATTCCATAACTTTTACCAAAACAAAGACAAGTCAAAGGATGAAACAATTCATGAGTTTTGCAGCCCAAATCAAGATTCCTGCAACCTATATGCGTGGAGGCACCAGTAAAGGCGTTTTTTTTAAGCTGGATGATTTGCCCGCAGAAGCACAACAGGCCGGCCGGATTCGTGATCAGCTTCTGCTGCGCGTGATTGGTAGCCCAGATCCTTATGCTAAACAGATCGATGGTATGGGCGGCGCCAGTTCCAGTACCAGCAAGACCGTGATTCTGTCAAAAAGCCAGCAGGCCGATCATGATGTAGATTATTTATTTGGTCAGGTGTCAATTGACCGTCCTTTTGTGGACTGGAGTGGTAATTGCGGTAATCTCACCGCAGCAGTGGGAGCTTTTGCCATTTCTAATGATCTGATTGATAGATCACGTATTCCGGAAAATGGGCTGTGTACAGTCCGCATCTGGCAGGCCAATATTCAAAAAACCATTATTGCGCATGTACCAATGCGAAATGGTCAAGTTCAGGAGTTGGGCGATTTTGAACTGGATGGCGTGACTTTTCCGGCAGCCGAAGTACAGATCGAGTTTTTAGATCCTGCCGATGATGATGGCGAAGGCGGTTCGATGTTTCCGACAGGCAATCTGGTCGATACGCTGGAAGTTCCCAATATTGGCAGTTTTGAAGTCACCATGATTAATGCCGGCATTCCCACCGTGTTTTTGAATGCAGGAGATTTGGGGTATAACGGCACCGAGCTTCAGGATCATATGAATAATGATGCGGCAGCGCTGGCAAAGTTTGAAACCATTCGTGCTTATGCTGCGAAGCAGATGGGATTGATTCAGGACATTAGCGAAGCAGCTAACCGTCAGCACACCCCAAAAATCGCTTTTGTAGCGCCATCCAAAACTTATACCTCATCAAGTGGCAAGGTGGTTGCCGAAGCAGATGCCGATATTCTGGTTCGTGCCTTGTCTATGGGGAAACTGCATCATGCCATGATGGGCACAGCTGCGGTGGCAATTGGTACGGCGGCAGCCATTCCGGGGACTCTGGTGAATCGGGTGGCAGGCGGTGTAGAGCGTGAAGCCGTGCGTTTTGGCCATCCTTCGGGGACTTTAAGAGTAGGCGCACAAGCAAGTCAGGAAAATGGAGAGTGGAAAGTGAAAAAAGCCATCATGAGTCGTAGTGCACGTGTGTTGATGGAAGGTTGGGTACGCGTTCCTGAAGATGTTTTGCTCTAGTTTGATTTACCTACCCATTATTTAGCCTGAGAAAATTACTGTTGTGACCATTACTGGCCAAAATTTTGACTCAGCTATCGTTGGCATGGTAGGAAGTAATAAAAGCTATCAGAGAATACGTTTAAATATCTAAACTTGTTTATATTTAGAGGTAGATATTGTCCAGCCTCATCTTTCCTTTAAAAGTTTAAATGGATTTGTGCAGGTGAAATCCTACTTTGGAAAGACCCAAGGTAGGCAAAGGTCTCTTATTGCCCATACACCACGTCCTGTAGTGATGGGTAATGTGTGGCATCCCTGCCACAGGCACTTGATAAATCCAAGCACTTCAACTCTGGGACAGTAGCGCTGTCGCGGCAGTGGTTTTATCGGCGGAACATATTTTGATATCTATTGCTGCTTTAAATCAATCCACAGATAAAGCTGAAAATTCAAGGCGATTGTAGGTACAATAGTGCTTATCAGGACAAGTGGCTCAAACTTGTTATTTTCATCCTTCCGGACTATGTATTCGAGGCAAATGTGTCATCTATTACTGACGTATCAATCCATGCATTGACTCAAGCACAACATCGTATTCAACAAGATTTACTGACAGCCCTAGATGCCTTTGCCATTCCTGAACCTTTAAAGTCGGCGGTGCATCATGCCGTGATGCTGGGAGGGAAGCGTGTTCGTCCAGCATTATGCTATGCCACAGCAGCACTAAAACCGAATCAGAATACCGCGGCGGTACGCCGTGCGGCGGTTGCGATTGAATTTATCCATTGTTATTCACTGGCACATGATGATCTGCCGTGTATGGACAATGATTTGCTGCGCCGTGGTCAGCCGACCTGTCATGTGGCTTATGGTGAAGATACCGCGCTTTTGGCAGGTGATATTCTACAGTCGATGGCCTTTGAAATTTTAGGCAGTCGTCTGTTTGATCAAGGTCCTGCGGTAGATGCTTCGATTGTGCTAAAACAAATGCAGATTCTGGCCACAGCCTCTTCGAAAATGGTCAATGGTCAGGTGTTGGATTTGCAGTCCGAAGGCAAAAAAATTGATCAGGAAGTATTAGAAACCATTCATCGTAATAAAACCGGTGCCTTGATGAGTGCTGCGATCATGATGGCGGCGGTCACAATCTTTGAAGGTACAGATCTGGCGATTCCAAAACTGCGTGAGTTTGGACAGGCGATTGGTCTGGCCTTCCAGGTGCAGGACGATATTCTGGATATTATTTCTGATACTGAAGTGTTGGGTAAAACAGCTGGCAAGGATGAGCAGGTAGAAAAATCGACATATCCTGCCTTGATGGGGCTGGAACAGGCCAAAGCCTATGCACAGCAATTGCATGATCAGGCCTTAGCCGCTCTTGCTCATTTTGATGATCAGGCGGCAGAGCTGATCTCTATCACCCAGTTTTTACTTCAGCGTAAAAATTAAAATGCTTGAATCTGTTCATTGTTTTTATTTTGAGTGATTGTTCAGGTATTAAAAAAGCGGACTTTAAAGTCCGCTTTTTTTGATCGTTAATTTTATTTGGTTTCGTTATACAGACGTTCAGCCTGTTCAAAACGATCGGTAATTTCAGCCGTAGGTACTTTACCCATCAAGCTCACTACAATGATGGCAATGAATGAGCAGATAAAGCCCGGGATAATTTCATAGACACCTGTTGCTGCGAACAGGTTTTTCCATAAAATCACCATCACTGCACCCATAATCATACCTGCCAAGGCACCATTCAAAGTCATGCGTTTCCAGAACAGGGACAGAATGATCAGCGGGCCAAATGCAGCACCAAAACCGGCCCAGGCATAAGCGACCAGACCCAGCACTTTCGATTCAGGATTACCCGCCATCCAGATTGCCAGCAGGGCAATCAGCAGCACCATAAAACGGCCAACCCAAACTAGTTCTTTTTGAGATGCATTTTTGCGCAGGAAGGATTTATAAAAATCCTCTGTCAGCGTACTTGAGCAGACCAGAAGCTGACAGCTTAAAGTACTCATTACCGCAGCCAAAATCGCAGCCAGGACAATACCGGCAATCCATGGGTTGAACAGAATTTTGGTCAATTCCATAAATACAGTTTCAGGATTGGCATTCACCACACTGGCCAGTTCCGGATGTTGCTGGAAATAAGCAATACCAAAGAAACCGGCAGCCACGGCACCAGTTAAGCACAGGATCATCCAGGTCATACCAATACGGCGTGCATTTGGAATTGACTTGACTGAATCTGCCGCCATAAAGCGCACCAGAATATGTGGCTGACCAAAATAACCCAAGCCCCATGCCAGTAGCGACAGGATAGCCACCGTACTTAAGTCACCGACCAGATTCATGGCCTGTGGACGTGCCGTTTCAAGCGCCAGAGTGACCTGAGACATATCAGAGAAGGTCAATAGGGTCACAATTGGCGTGAGCAACAGCGCAAAGATCATCAGGCCGGCCTGAATGGTATCGGTCCAGCTGACTGCCAGAAAACCGCCAATAAATACATAACTGATGGTGGCAATGGCACTGATCCAGAGCGCCGTCGTGTAGGACATTTCAAACATGCTTTCGAACAGGCGCGCACCTGCTACCATGCCTGAGGCACAGTAAATCGCAAAGAAAATCAGAATCACAAAAGCCGATACAATACGTAAAATTTTCTTCTGGTCGTTAAAACGATTGGAAAAATAATCTGGAAGGGTCAGGGCATTGTGCTGAACTTCCGTATGTACCCGTAAACGGCCAGCCACCAGCAACCAGTTTAACCAGGCACCAATAATCAGGCCAATGGCAATCCACATTTCCGACAAACCAGAAAGATAAATTGCACCGGGCAGGCCCATCAGCAGCCAGCCACTCATATCGGAAGCTCCAGCGGAAAGTGCAGTAACAAAACTACCTAAACGACGGCCCCCTAAAATGTAATCGGAAAAGTTTGTGGTCGCACGATAAGCCATCAGGCCGATCACCACCATGGCGACAATATAAAAAAGAAAGGTAATTAACGTTGGATTTAGGGAGCTCATACGGTATCCATTTTCGAGTTGGACAGTAATCGAATAAGGACTTATCTTGATGATAAATGCTGTGGCGAAACACAGATCTGGCATCAAAGCCCAAAGGATTTCAAAAAATAACGCGAAATTTAAGCATAAATTCCAAATCTTTGCTGAGATTTTCGTGTTTAAACGAAAAATAGGCAGCGAATACGCTGCCTATGGATTTGAAAATGAAAATTTTTACTGAGGCGGACGACCCATCACGCCTCGAATCGTGTTCAGCACGTCTGCAGGCAAGACCACCGTTTTGGCATTCGGTGATTTGGCCATATCTTGCATGGCCTTGATATATTGCTCACCGAGTAAATAGGCAACCGGAATTTCATTACTACCAATTGCCGAAGTCACCATATCAATCGCACGTTGTGAAGATTCAGCCAGAACCACCTGTGCTTCTGCATCACGGCGCGATGCTTCCAGACGACCATCCGCTTCCAGAATGGCAGCCTGTTTTTCACCATCAGCTTTGGTCACGGTCGCACGACGTTGACGTTCAGCAGCGGCCTGTTCTTCCATCGCGGTTTGCATGGTGACTGAAGGTTTAATATCCTGAATTTCAACGGTTTTCAGGGTAATGCCCCAGTCCGAGATATCATCGGAAATACTGGATTTTAAACGTGCTTTAATATGATCACGTGATGATAGGGCATCATCCAGATCCATTTCACCGACAATCGAACGCAACGAAGTTTGTACCAGGTTTTGAATTGCCCAAGAATAGTTTTCAATGCCGTAGACCGCTTTTTCAGGTGTGGTCAGGTTGATATAGGCCACCGCATTCATGAGTAACACGGCATTATCGCGGGTAATCACTTCCTGTGAAGGAATATCCAGCACAATATCTTTGGTGGTGACTTTATAAGCCACTTCATCAATATACGGAATGACAAAATTCAGACCCGGATTCAGCGTCGTATGGTATTTGCCCAAGCGTTGTGCGATCCATTTATAACCTTGCGGGACAATACGTACCCCTTTAAAAATCGTAATCGCCACAAAGGCCAAAAATGCGATAACAATTATAGTTCCACCAGACATATCTTATTCACCTTTTTCATTTTGATAATGTGTGCTGTGGGGTTGAACCACCAGATCATTCCCCAGAATATCCACAACGCGAACACGGTCACCGACCTGAACCTGATCCAGAGTACGACATTCCCATTCATCTGAGCCTAAAACCGGCATCGGGAAACGTACTCTGATTTGTTCATTTTCCAGATTGGTTTGAATGACCATACCAATCTGGCCAATCGTCGCTTCACGAGACAGACCAGCTTTGGTTTTATCAATCGAAAGTGGCTTGATAAATTTAAACCATGCCAGCGTACAGAGGACGGATAGAGCAATCCAGGTCAGGATCTGGGTGGTCAGTCCCATCATCGGGAACATCCAGTATAAAATGCCCACTAAAATGGCGCCGATACCAAACCACAGGGCAGCAAAAGCGGGTAGAAGCAATTCCGAAAGAATCAGCAAAACGCCTAATACAAACCAGTGCCAGGGTTCAATAACAAATTCCATATCGTGACCTATATCGCTAAGTGTTTAATTAATCATCATTATGTGATTAAGCCCAATGTAACAGATGCCGGTTCAGATGAATATAAAAAATTCGTACCTTAGAATTTCGCAGCACGTGGGGCTTTAAATGCAGCAGGGGACTGTTTGAAATCAGTAATCATTTTCTGGATGGCCCGGATTTTCAATTGTGCGGCTTTTTCACCTTCGAGAATGGTTTGATTGCTGGCCTTTAAATCCAGGGTGCCGATATGGCCAACTTTGGGCTGAATCACGACATTGGCCTGCTTCAGTTCTTCATGAATACTTTGCTGACCCATAATATTCAGGGTTTGATCCAGCAGGCCCCACATATTCACAGCTTTGTTGCTGTCAGGACGTGCAGAAATATCCACCGCAATGACCAGATCGGCACCCATATCCTTGGCAGTTTTGACTGGAATCGGGCTGACCAGTCCACCATCAATATATTTCAGCCCGCCAATGGTGGCCGGGACAAATACATTGGGAATACTGCAAGAAGCGCGCACCGCCTGTCCGGCATTGCCTTTAATAAAGTCTGCCTTGCGTCCCGTATCCAGGCGGGTCGCCACCGCAGCAAACCGTATCTGGAACTGTTCAATTGGTTTATTTGCCACATTTTTGTTGACGAAATCCTGTAACTTTTGTCCGGCAATAATCCCTTGCCGATTTAAGGTTAAATCACGGATGTCCGATTCCTTAAAGTTCAAGGCAATTTGCTGCAACTGATACGGTGATTTGCCGCTGGCATATAGACTGCCGACAAAACTGCCGGCACTTGTGCCTGTGACAATTTTCGGTTTAATGCCGTGTGACTCCAGTACCTTAATCACGCCAATATGGGCGAAGCCTTTCGCACCGCCGCCGCCAAGTGCAATTGCAATCACGGGTTCGCGGGCCTGAAGTGGTGTAGGAGTCGGTGTGGTTTTACTGGCTTTATCACATGCAGCCAGACTGAGGCCAAGACAGCCAATCAGAGCATAAGACGCTAATTTCATTGTAGGAAATGATCACTAAATCATCAAAATATAGGCTATCAGAGCAAAAAAACAGGATTTTGCCTAGTCTTTTTTCAACAGCTTTTGTAAAGGCCGGGCAATCCAGTCCGGATTTTTTGCCGAAATCTTGCCTTGATAATGTGCATAAATCTGCACCAGATCATGTTCATAATCGCCCGTCGGCTGATAGACACCCAGAATATGAATGGTTTTAATATCATAATCAAAAGCCAGCATGACAATAGGCAGGCCGGCCTGATCGGCAATATGATAAAAACCACTGCGGATTTTTTCTGGCGCTTTACGTGAACCTTCGGGTGCCATACCGACCCAAATCTGGGGTTTTCGCTTGATGATTTCCACGATCTGCTGAGTATGACCTTGTGGACTATCCCGAACCACCGGAATCACCCCAACCCATTCAAGTAAGGGCTTTAATGGGGTATGGAACAGGCTGTTTTTACCAAAAATAGTGACCTTTAACCCGATAGCTAAGAGTGCAATAAAACCATGCCAGGCATCAATATTGGACGTATGTGGAGAAATAATCGCAACGGCTTTTGGTAAATTGGGAAACTCACCTTCAAGCTGCCAGCCCTGCGCTAAAAAGATCCGTTTAAAAAAATAACGGCTGAGTCGATTGCCTCGACTGGGCACCAAGGGAGGTAATTCTGGAAAGTGCTTTTTAGTCATGCTTAAAGTCTCTTCCTGACACATATTTTTCTTTATTTTTAATGATATTAGGCTTTTACTTTGGTTTTTTCATTGGCAAAATGTCCAGCTTGTTGAATGATTTCTGCTTCTTTTGCCTATTAAGGACCCAGCATGCCGAATATGCGGAATACTTACATTGTGTTGTTTTCCCTGTATTGGGCGCAAGGATTGCCAGTCGGATTTATGACCCATGCTTTGCCGGTGATCTTACGGGCAGAAGGAGTGTCGCTGGCACAGATCGGTGGTTTTGGCCTGCTCATGCTGCCTTGGTCAATCAAGGTGTTTTGGGCGCCATTGGTCGATCGTTATGGCTCTCAAGCCACAGGGCATTATCGAAGCTGGATTATTCCGCTGCAATTGCTCTCGGTGGCAGTGCTGATCGCCTTGTCCTTTTTGCCCATTCAGGCTTTAGATCAGCCGGTTTATCTATTGGCCTTTTTTATTGCGTTATTATTTATGAATGGGGTGGGGGCGACACAGGATATTGCCACCGATGCACTGGCAGTCAATATTCTGAAAAATGAACAGCAGCACTGGGGCAATACTTTTCAGGTGATTGGATCACGTTTGGGTTTCATTGTCGGTGGTGGTGCGATTTTACTGTTTTTAGATCTGTTGCAGTGGCAAAGCACTTTTTTGCTTTTGGCTGCACTGGTTTTTATAAACACACTGCCTGTTTTAAAATTTAAAGAGCCACAGCATCGCTCGATCGCATCTGATCAAATTACCGCTTCCAGTAAAATAAAAATCAAAGCCTATTTTCAGTATTTTTATACACATCCAGGCTTGCGTTGCTGGTTGCTGGTATTACTGAGCTTTAAAGTCGCGGATGGGCTGTCTGGCCCTTTGCTGAAGCCTTTAATGGTCGATCTCGGTCTGAGTTTCAGCCAGATCGGCGTATATGTGACCATGCTGGGTGCAGGTGCCGCCTTGATCGGGGCCGGTTTGGCAGGTTATTGCCTGAAGTTTTTTTCGCGTCGCTCTTGTTTGATGTCTTTTTCGATTCTCAAAATACTGAGCTTAATGGCCTATGCCTGGCTGGCAGCACAATATGAAGCCCAGCTTAAAGTCGAAAACTGGCTGATTTATACTATTAATGCAGCAGAAGATCTGGTTTCGGCAATGCTCTTGGTGGTAATGCTGACGCTCATTATGCAATACAGCCGTAAGCGTCTGGCCGGGACTGATTTTACTTTTCAAGTCTCAATTATGGCGACGGTAAGTGGTGGCTTATATATGTTGAGTGGGATATTGGGGGATTATTTAGGCTATGCAAAATATCTAACCTATATTGTTTATATCAGCATAGTGCTTCTATTGCCTATCGTATTTTGGAGGAGAGTCGATCAGCAATCACAGTCATCATGAAATATGAATTAAAGCTGACTGAAAAAAAAGCAATCTATTTTAAAAGTGTGGTTAATACATATTATAGATAAAAGTATGAGATAAAAATGATTTCAAACTGATTTGAAAGTTGTTAAATTCTTGATGTTTTCAAGTAGCTTGTTGTGTAGCTAGGGTTAAAAGTGTAAGTCCAGTCAAATACATGACATGATACGTGGGCTTTTAACTCGACATATATTGCGTGAGTCGTCTTTCGAGATCATAACCAAGCTATTTCATAATTATAGATATTCCACACGGTGTAGGTTTCAGTTGAAATCACCGAACTTCCAATGCCAATGAACATGTGTTCACTATGGAGAATTTAATGAGTCAAGTTTTAACAGGAAAGTTTTTAGCTAAAGGATTAGCAGTAGCAGTAACAACATTGATGATGGGGACTGTTGCACATGCTGAAACACAAGAGCAAAAAGAAATTAAGCAGCTGCGCCAAGAAATTGAAGCATTAAAAGCATTAGTATTACAGCAGCAACAAGTTCAGCAAACTCAAGCAGTGCAAATAGAACAAGTCAAAGCAACCCCACAACAATCAGCAGCTGCACCGAAAGCCCTAAGTACAAAATCAGATACTGAAGTGAAGCTATATGGTTTCGTTCGTGGTGATGCGAACTATATCATTGAAGGTTCATCAGGTGACTTCTCTGATGTTGCAAAAACCAATGGTCAAACGAATGACAAGTTCGTTGCAACAGCAAAAACAACACGAATAGGTTTAGATTTTAAAACCAATGTTGAAGGTGCAGAGATTGGCGGTAAACTTGAAAGTGATTTTGCAGGTACTAACGATTCATTCCGTGTACGTCAAGCATATTTAACCTATAAAAATTGGTTGATTGGTCAAACACAATCTACCTTCTTGTCAAATCATGCACCGTTTATGATTGACTTCAGCACCAACGTCGGTGGGGGTACTACCCGTCTACCAATGATTCGTTATGGTTTTGATTTATCTCCTGCAACACAGTTGTTCCTGGCTGCAGAAAAGCCAAACTCAACTGCTGCAGACATCAAATCAAGCGTACCAACATTGACCGCTAAATTGGCACACAACTTTGATGACAAAAAAGGTAATGCGTCTGCGCGTGCTTTAGTTGAAGTTTATAAAGATGAAGACATTAACAAGCGTAAAGCAGGTTGGGGTCTAGCTGCAGGTACAACGTATCAAGTACTTGATCCTTTAAAAGCGACGCTAGATGTTAGCTATACCAAAGGTGTGAACGGTATTTTGTATGGTACCAATGCCAATGCTGCATTTGTAGATGATGAAGATAACCGCAATATTGAGCAAAATGAAATTTGGGCGGTACAAACGGGCTTAACCTACAGCATTTTACCTAACTTAAAAACATCAATAGGTTATGGTGCATTGTTTGCTGATAAAGACTCAGACTATGCAGACCTCAATGCTACTGCAAACAAAGAGGTACAACAAGCGTGGTTAAACTTGGTGTATTCACCTGTTAAACCACTTGAGTTTGGTGTTGAGTATGTCAACGGCGAGCGTAAAGACTTTAATAATGATAAATTCAAGGATAACCGTATTGGTTTAATGAGCAAATATAGCTTCTAATTGATGATATAACGCTTAATAAAAAATCCCACCACTTGGTGGGATTTTTTTATATAAATATTCGACAAAAATAATGAATATTCAAGCAAATTCTTGCTGCTACAGTTTATCCCTTTTTATACCAAGCTTAGTCCTGATGAATAGAGGTGTATTGTGTGAAACTTGCTAACATAAGCTTAATTTTATGTTTGGATTTGCATGTGAACATTCAAGCTGTATTATTTGACCTCGACAATACCTTGACCCATCGTGATCTAACGGCCCAAGCCTATAGCTGCTATCTGGCAGAATATTATGCGTCTGCATTTGCACAGGTCGAACCAGAAAAAATTATCGAGATTGTAAGACGCATCGATAATGGCGGTTATCCTAAAAAGGAATTGCTAACGCATGGCAGCATCGGGGCTTCGGCAGCTTATGCATTATTACAGGAGCTATCCTGGTTAAATCCACCCAGCATAGATGAGCTGGCACAGTTCTGGTTTAGCCAGTTTGGTCGCTGCGCTGTAGAAATGCCGGATGCCAAGCAGGTGCTAGAGCAGTTAAAATCTCAAGGCTATCAATTGGCAATTGTTTCGAATGGTGGACATGACACCCGTTTAAATACCATTCGAGGTTTGGGCATTGCCGATTATTTCGAGGAAATCATCAGTTCGGGTTTAGTCGGTTTTAGCAAACCACAGCCAGAAATTTTCCAGATTACTGCACAACGTTTAGGCGTCTTGCCTGAACATTGTTTATATATTGGCGATCATCCGGTGAATGATATACAAGGGGCAAAAAATGCCGGAATGCATGCCTTGTGGATGCAGGGTTTTCATCCTGATGCCGAAGAAATACAATATAAAATTCAGCAGTTACCTGAAATTTTCACACATTTACAACGCCTGAATCAGGTTTAATTTAAGTGATACGTGTACAGTTCATCGCTTCAGCCCATTGCGGGGAGTCGCAGCGAGGACATTGTTGTGTCGCTTTGACCAGGTTTTGAACATGACCACAGTAAATACAGGCATATAAACGCTCTGCTTGCACCTGTTCGACGATCGAGCAGGTTTTAGGAAATAGCGGCAAGCCGTATTTCACCTGATCATCGCTAAAATATAACACACTGAATTTACCATCGGTTTCCAGTAATCCGGTACGTACCTGACCGAGATGTTCAACACCTTGCTGGCGCATTTCGGCAAAGAATTCATCATGTGACATTTTACCTTTTTTAATCTCTTCGATGACCAGTACACCATTTTCCACGATATAAATTGGTTTGCCTTCCAGTAGGTCTTCAAACCATTGATATTTCATCATCAGCCAGGTGGTCAGGCGATACATCAAGATAATCGCCGACATGACCAGAACTGCCTGAATCAGGGGAATATCTTCAGTAAACATCGGGTCGCCGGCAATTGAGCCCAAGGACAGGATGATCGCAACTTCAAAGATCGAAAGTTGCCGCACACCACGTTTTCCTGTCAGACGTAAAAACAGGATAATCATGATGTACATGACTATACAACGCAGCAAAATCTCTGATGCAAAGCTCCAAGTCGTATCATGAATAAAGATCGAGACCCAATCCATTAAGCTGTTCCTATATAACGTGTTGAGCTGAGTCTAGCAATGCGGCAGGTTTATTTACTGCTGTTTTTATGTAAGCTTTTGAATATGAAAATACAATATCAGGTTGAATTTCCTTTATTTTCTGAGTCAGCTGATAAGTTGAATATAGATCAGCCAATGGATTTAACCCTCCACGACTAAGTTGATAGGTTACAAGAGTAACTCCTAAATTTTCTATTTTATCCAACCAGTCATTGCTATATTCAGACACGAAAGCATAAACATCATAATT
>NZ_VPEU01000035.1:0-27795 GCF_013416975.1 Acinetobacter sp. YH18001
TCTCAGCATTTGGCGGATGGGAATTGATATGGACACAATAGTGATTGCAGATATAGAACAAAAATATGCACAGTTAAGCGCAGCTCAAAAAGAAATGTTTGCAGGTTATGGTTTGCGACAAATCAAGATTTTATTTACCAAGAAATAAGTCGTCTATTACATAGAAAAGATGAACAAGGCAATATTCAAAGAAAACATATACAGGGTGTATGGTATATCCATGAATATAAAGAAAATAATAAAAGAAATGTTTTCTCTAGTTTTTTAATGGGTCCTACAGCTAATATTGAGTCAGTTAAATCATTAGGAAATTTTTTGCACATGGATTGGATTAGTTATAATGGATATGCTTTTATACCCTCAGACTTAAAATAAATCTTGAGGTAGATTCTATGCAATTCGACTCATTCTCCCCAATCCCTGAAGATGATGACGAATTACATCTTCCTGAACTGGTGTACTGGGCTTCTTTAGGCGATGTTGAACAGGTCGAGCAAGGCTTACAGGAAGGTCTGGACGTTAACTCTGCCGACGAAGAAGGCTATAGTGCTTTACAGGCCGCTGCTGAAAATGATCATCTAGACGTAGTCAAGCTTCTGGTTAGCAAAGGTGCAGATATTGCCCATCGCAGTCCACATACGGCACTAGAACTGGCAGAAATGGCCGGCAATAAAGATGTTGTGGCTTATCTGAAAAGTCTGGCCGGTGGTATCTAAATTTAAAAAGAACCTCAATCATGAGGTTCTTTTTATGGTAGGAACTTAGGCAGCATCGCCTTCAAGTTCTTTTAAAATGGCTTCATTAAAGGCCGGAAGATCATCCGGATTCCGTGAAGTAATCAGTACCCAGTCGCCGGTATTACAGCGATGCACTTCTTCATCGACCCATTTTCCGCCGGCATTTTCCAGATCCAGCTTGATGCTTTTATACGAGGTCAGATTCTTGTCTTTAATTCGATCTGCATCAATTAAGGCCCATGGCCCGTGACAAATCGCCGCAATCGGTTTGTGATTGTCGGCAAAGTGCTGAATAATTTTCTGGGCATCCTGATTAATTCTTAAAGTATCTGCGTTGACTGTACCACCTGGAATCACCAACAGATCATAATCATTCAGGTCGACATGGTCGAAACTGGTATCAGGCGTATATTGGGTAGCAGCTTTGGTATCACCTTTGACAGTGGCTACATCTTCATTTTTTTCTGCAGCATGAATCACTTCAAAACCTTTGGACTTTAAAAAATTTAAAGGCTCAGTCAGTTCATCATGTTCAATACCTTGATTGGATGTAATAAAGAGGACCTTTTTTACCATGATTGCTGTTCCCAAAAAATGTGAGGATTTTTAGCTTAACAACAAGCCGATTTTTACAATGTTGGAGTTTTAACTCGGAACTGTTAAGCAAAGATAAATAAAACAATGCACAGAAAAAGAAATAGCAGAAAAAAAGCCCCAACATCCTGTTGGGGCTTTTTCCGTATCTCGTGATTTAGGTATAACTCCTGTCGTACCTCACGTCCTGATGCTTGCTTATTCTTGTTGTTTTTAGGTTTTCGGAGCATCCTGCTCTCTATGTGTCTAAAGTAATACACAAGCAGATTTTGTACCAGCAGCAGATTGCGCTTATTGTTGTACGCTTTGACTTACATGAACGCAGAGAAATTGAGCACGACCAGCTGCTGAATTCTTGGCATCAAAAATGTACATCTAAGCCAATATACGGGCCTTTAAATTCCAGCTGTAAATCTGGACGTTGATCCTGTTGAAAATCTACCGTCATCATGCGATAACCGATTTTGGCACCGACATCGACCAGCAGATTATCAATAAAATCATATTGTAACTCAGCCTGTACATCGGTCTTTTTACTATCGCTGCCATGACTGTAAACGGCTTCTGCTTTGGCACTCAGTCCGGTAAATGGCAATTTAACCCCTGCAGTTGCATAGAGCAGTGGAGTGTATTCATCCAGATCGTATTGCGTGAAAGCCTCGGTATTCAGGTTTTTTACCGTACCCTCCAGATTGCTTAAGCCTGCGCCTACATCGGCATGTACCACGGTATCCAGTAATTCGTAATACAGAATATAGTCAATATTCTTCAGTTCGATTTCTGAGGCATTGATCGGAGTGCTTTGTTCGCTGTTGCTGTCCAGATTGACATATTTGATTTTGGCATTCGGTAAAAGCGGAATCGGATGTTCAAAAGCCACGGACAGCTGCGCCGTACCTTGTCGATCCAGATCATGTTTCATACTGCTATTTTCGCTATAACCGTTAAAATTCCAGTAGCTGAGATCGGCTTTTGCCCCGATGAAATCTGCATGACTGAGCGTGCTTAATCCAAAACTGAAGAATAATGTGGCGAGTATTTTTGTCTGCATGACAGTGAGTCCCTAAAGCTTTATTAAAATTGAGCGTGTCTGGTTACTTAAAAACATCTTCTTAATATTTATCAGCAAGTGCATGATATAGAGAATTTCAAAAATGTATATCCTGGGATTTTGAAGGACTAAAAAATGCGATCTACAGCAGTACAACAGTGTAAAGACTATTCATTCTATGTGGCTGGTCAGGCGGTTCAGACCGGAGAATGGCTAGAGGTTAAACATAAATATACGCAAGCACCCTATGCACGTGTCGCTTTGGCCGATGCCAAAAGTCTGGAGCAGGCCATTCAGTCTGCCCTAGACACCGAGGCAGAGATGGCGGCTTTAGAACCCTTTCAAAAACAGAAAATTCTACTGCATTGTGTGCGCCGTTTTCATGAAATTCGTGAAGAACTGACTGAAATTCTGATTGCAGAAGGCGGTAAACCGCGCAAAGCGGCAGAAGCCGAAGTCGAGCGTCTGATTAATACCTTTCAAATTGCCGCAGATGCCGTGACTCAAATCGATCAGGGACGTATGCTGCCTTTGGCTGTAACCACGGCAGCATCGGGGTATCAGGGTATGGTTAAGCAGGTGCCGATTGGCGCAGTGTCTTTAATCAGCCCTTTTAATTTTCCCTTAAATCTGACCGCCCACAAAATTGCACCGGCGATTGCTGCCGGTTGTCCTTTCGTGTTGAAACCCGCCAGTCTGACGCCGATTTCTGCCTTGAAAATTGCCGAGATTCTGGCGGAAACCGATTTGCCGAAAGGCGCATTTTCAGTTTTACCCTGTCCGCGCGAGCTGGCCGATGTGCTGGTCACCGATGACCGTTTTAAATTACTCAGTTTTACCGGTTCCGATGTGGTGGGTTGGGATATGAAAGCGCGTGCTGGCCGCAAAAAAGTGGTTCTGGAGCTGGGCGGTAATGCCGCAGTGATGATCGAGCCGGATACCGAAATTAATGATGCCTTGATTACCCGTCTGGTTGGCGGTGCTTATGGTCATGCCGGGCAGGTCTGTATCAGTGTACAGCGCATTCTGGTGCATCAGGATATTTATGCCGAAGTCAGAGATAAACTGCTTGCAAAACTCAAACATCTGAAAGCCACCGATCCAAATCTGAGCACAACTTTGGTGGGGCCGATGATCAAGGAAGCAGAAGCCAAACGCCTGAAAAAATGGCTGGAAAAAGCACTGAAAAAGGATGCCAGAATTCTGGTAGGTGGTGAGCTGGATGGAGTGATGTTCGCACCGACTTTATTGGAAAACGTGGATCATAATCTGGAAATTTACCGTGATGAAGTCTTTGGTCCGGTGGCGATGATTGAACCTTATCCTGATTTTGAAGCAGGGATTGCCTGTATCAATCGTAGCCGTTTTGGCTTGCAGGCCGGAGTTTATACCCAGAACTTGAACAAGATGCTGTATGCCTGGGATCATCTGCATGTCGGCGGGGTCATTATCAATGACATTCCATCTTTCCGGGTGGACAACATGCCCTATGGTGGGGTGAAGGATTCAGGTTTAGGCCGTGAAGGGATTCAATCTGCCATTCGCGATATGCAGGAAGAACGGATGCTGGTGATTAAATCTTAAGTAAATGACATCAATCGCTCAGATCCCGTGATGGATTTGCTGCAGGTCAGACCGGGGTATTGCAGTCCATTTTTAGATGTCAAAAATGCACGTGGAGCAGGGCGATCAGATCTCTGCTCCGCGCATTTCAGCTATAGAGTGGCTCACATCGCGATAAGCCTTTGACTTTAATTCTTCTATAAATATAAGGCGATTTGGATGATCGCAGCATGAGCTTTGCCTGACTACGGTTCTGTAGTCAAACTTAAGAAAGATATATTCCAAAAAGTTTGTCAATATATAACCTGTAAAATCAGGCGGGTTTCGTTGAATTATTGAACGCTTAATTCGAATAGATTATAAATAACGAATATTTTCAGCAGAATTTACAGAAAAAATTTAAAAAAGTCAGTATTGTTGAACCATCTACAAGGTCAGCTTTTCGATCAGACTTTAAGCAAGATGTAAGACCTGCTGACCTGTTTGTACATTAGAATTCGACGCCCAAAAGGTGCAGCTCTAATCCAAACACCCAAAATAATTGAAATGCTTCTTTATTTGCTTGCGCTATAACCATAACAAGCAGCATCTGAAGGGGTTTAAAGTTTAGGTGTTCTATGACAGAAACTCGTGAGAATTGGTCTGCACGATCAGGATTCATTATTGCAGCCATTGGTTCCGCCGTTGGCTTGGGAAATATCTGGCGTTTCCCTTATGTGGCTTATGAAAATGGGGGTGGGGCATTCCTGATCCCTTACCTGATTGCGATTTTTGCAGCAGGTTTGCCTTTATTGTTTTTAGACTATGCGGTCGGACACAAGTTCCGTAAAGCACCACCCATGGCCTATAAAAAACTCATGAATGCCGAATCCTTGGGTTGGTGGCAGGTGATGGTGACCCTGATCATCGGGATTTACTATGCCAGCGTCTTGTCTTGGGCCGGCAGTTATATGTTCTATTCCTTTGGGCAGCAGTGGGGCACAGATACCCAGGACTTCTTTTTCAATACTTATCTGCAAAACGGCGAAGGTTTAAGTTTAGGTTTTGTTCCTGTCCTGTTTTTCGGTTTGGTAATTGTTTGGGCTGCGGTGATGCTGATTCTTTACGGTGGGGTACGCCGTGGGGTGGAACTGGCGAATAAAATCTTTATGCCACTTCTGGTAATTTTATTTTCTATTCTGGTGATTCAGGCGGTACGCTTACCGGGTGCAGTCGACGGCTTAAATGCTTTCTTTACGCCGAACTGGGAGGCCATGAGCAACTATAAAGTCTGGCTGGCCGCATTTGGTCATATCTTCTTCTCACTGTCGGTGGGCTTCGGGATTATGTTGACCTATGCCTCTTATTTGAAACGCAAAACCAACTTGACCGGTTCTGGGATCGTGGTGGCACTGGCCAACTCATCCTTTGAAATTCTGGCGGGTATTGGTGTATTTGCAGCGCTTGGTTTTATGGCCTTCAGCGCAGGTGCAAATGTTGAAGATGTCGTATCTGGCGGTATTGGTCTGGCCTTTATTGCTTTCCCGAAAATCATTTCCAGTTTAGGTGCAGGCGGTGACCTGTTTGGCTTCCTGTTCTTTGCTTCATTGACAGTTGCCGGTATTACCTCGATGGTCAGTATCCTGCAAGTTCCGATTGCCGCATTCCAGGACAAACTGGGCTGGTCGAAGAACAAGTCAGTCACGATTATTGCCGGTGGTTCAGCGGTGATTTCTACCTTGATGTTCTCGACCCATAGTGCGATTACCTTTGTCGACATTATTGACTACTTTGCCAATAATATCGGTATTGTCGGTGGTGGTTTGATCTCCATTATTCTGTTGTCGTGGTTCCGTCGTCCATTGATGAAACAGCTGGAAGGCCATGTGAATCAGTTTGCCAGCGTGAAACTTGGTCGCAGCTGGAACTTCATGCTGACCGTCATCACGCCGTTGTCCTTATTAATGGCATTGGGTCTGACCCTGAAATCGATCATGGCAGAAGGTTATGGTGGCTATGCTGCCAGCACCCTGTGGATGGTGGGTGGAGGTGTCATGGCATTCTTTATTCTGGGCGCCATTCTGTTCAGTCTGGTCAAAGACCGTCATAGCTAGGAGAGCGACTATGAATACATCTGCACTGGTGATGATGATCATCTCTATCGTTTTATTGTGGGGTGGTCTGGTACTGTCCGTGATTCATCTGGCAAAAAATCCGGAAGAACCAGAAGACTAAAAATCTTCACATAAACCTACTGTTTTACTGTAAACGAAAGTCATTATCATCTATGGTGATAATGACTTTTTTAATGGCTGACGATTTGGCATGATTTCCGTTTCAGATGGACAAGTCTATACAGCCTTTGCCGTGACCTTCTTCGCTGGGCTTGCCACCGTGTTGGGTGGTGGACTCATACTCTTCTTAAAAAAAACCAATTTCCGTCTGCTGGCCTTTGGTCTGGCCTTTGCCGCGGGCGCCATGATCTATGTTTCTTTAACCGAAATTCTGAATAAATCGATTGCCTCCTTTAGTCTGGCTTTTGATGAAAAAACCGGTTTTGCCTTTGGCACCTTTGCATTTTTGTTGGGCGTGATTCTGGTGTTATTGCTGGATCATTTTGTGCCAAATCCGCATGAAACTGTTGAAACGCATGCCAGTGAGGGCGTCAGTTCACCGCAACTATTGCGTACCGGCATGCTGACTTTATTCGCCATTAGCGCACATAACCTGCCAGAAGGTCTGGCGACCTTTTTTGCCACGCTGGAAAGTCCTGCCTTGGGTGCGCCTTTGGCGGTGGCAATTGCGATTCATAATATCCCGGAAGGTGTGGCAATTGCCTTGCCAGTGTATATGGCGACCGGACGCAAAGATTATGCGCTCTGGGCCAGTCTGGTGTCGGGACTGGCTGAACCTTTGGGTGCCGCCTTGGGCTATTTTATTCTGGCGCCTTATATGAGCGATACGGTATATGGTCTGGTGTTTGGCCTGATTGGCGGGGTGATGGTCTATCTGGCACTGGATGAGTTATTGCCGACGGCAAAACGTTATGCCGAAGGACATGAAACCGTCTATGGACTGGTGAGTGGCATGGCTGCACTGGCAACCAGTCTGGTGATCTTTAAGTTTATTCAGTAAGTCCTGTTACAAGTCGGCCATGCAATAAAGCATGCAATAAAAAAGGCAGCCGAAGCTACCTTTTCCGACTTTAAAAATGATGATTTATGCGATCTTTTCAATACGACAATAGAAGAAGCCATCGCCTTGATCTGCTTTCGGCAACAACTGACGACCATGTATCTGTTCGATGCCCCAATCGGCTTCGATCTTGATTTCCTTGGCATCGGCATGCTGGGCAAAAAACTCGACCATCTGCTGTTCATTTTCCGCTTTCAGAATCGAACAGGTAATGTAGAGCAAGGTGCCGCCGACTTTTAACTGCTGCCACATATTTTCCAGAATCTGCTTTTGCAGCGCGACGGTTTGCGGAATATCTGTAGAATGACGCAGCAAACGGATATCCGGATGGCGACGGATCACACCGATGGCAGAACATGGTGCATCCAGCACAATACAGTCGACCGGTTCAGGCGCTGTCCAGCTAATGGCATCGGCTGCAATAATTTCAACTTCGGCATAATCGGTTAACAGTAAGCGTTCCAGATTTTCTGCCACACGAACCAAACGTTTCGCGTCCTGATCAATTGCATAAAGTTTTTTCGGACTATACTTTTCCAGAATGTGTGCAGTCTTACCACCCGGTGCAGCGCAGGCATCTACTACAACTTTTCCTTCCAGATCAGGTATTAAGGTTGCACATAGCTGGGCGTGTTCATCCTGAACCGAGAAGCCGCCGGCTTCATAGCCCGGCAGGTTTGGAATATGCACATTCTGTTCCAGTACAATCCCGACTTCAGACAGGCTGCAAGCACGTGCTTCATAGCCTTCTTCTTCCAGAATTTCCAGATATTCATCACGGCTAACCTGATTGACATTAACACGCAAGGTCAGCGGTGCAATCTGTTTTAACTCGTGCGACAGTTCAGCCAGCTGTTCCGGCCAGTCTTTCTTTAAACGTTTGAATAACCAGCTTGGCAGGCCATGTGCCTGATTTAACGCCAGATCAAATTCTTCTGTTTCACGTGAAACACGACGTAACACCGCATTGACCAGACCACTTAAAGGTTCAAAGCCCAGCTGTTTGGCGGCAGTCACGGTTTCTGAAATGGCGGCATGTGCCGGAATGCGGGTACATAGAATCTGATATAAACCCAAATATAAGCAGCTTTCTAGGGCCTGGTTATCAAGGGGTTTAGTTAATAACGGCAGGGTAATGGCTTTCAGGCCATGCCACTGACGTAAACAGCCCAAGGTTAACTCGTGATATAAACCACGGTCACGTTCAGACACGATATTGATATGTTGATTGAGTACTGAAGCAAGTGATTGGCCATTTTGTACAGCCAAGAGTGTTTTGACAACTTGCGCGCGCAAATTCAAGTTTTTAGCTGATGATTGAATTTGGCTCATGCGAATTTATATCCTACCGATAGTTTTTGAGTTTGATTAATTTGAACAGCATTCAGGGCTTTGCCACCTGGCCATTGCAGATTGGTGATGCAAATGGCGTTCTGATCACCACACATTACATGTACGCCGTCTTTATCCAAGGCAATCACTTCACCAGGCAGAGCAGTGCTTGCGTTGTGCGTAGAAAGTGATGAATTCCAGATGCGTAAATTGTTGCTGTCATCCAGCGGGGTAAAGGCTACCGGCCAAGGATTAAAAGCGCGGATATTACGGTCAATCTCTGCCGCAGCTTGTGTCCAGTCAATTTGCGCTTCTGCTTTAGACAGTTTATGTGCATAGACCGTCAGGCTGTCATCTTGCACTTCACGCTGTGCTAAATAGTGTTGCAAGGTCTGTTCCGATTCAAGCACAGCCGCAATTGCCTCAGCACCCTGCAGCGCCAGTTTGTCATGCAGGCTGGCAGAAGTATCCTCGGCAGTAATCGGACATCGTGTTTTATACATCATATCCCCGGTATCCAGACCGGCTGCCATTTTCATAATGGTCACACCCGTTTCGGCATCGCCAGTAGCAATCGCGCGCTGAATCGGCGCCGCACCGCGCCAGCGTGGCAACAGGGAACCATGAATATTCAGGCAACCATATTTTGGTGTATCCAGAACCACTTGTGGCAGGATCAGGCCATAGGCTGCCACCACCATCACATCTGCATTTAAGGCTTTGAGTTCTGCTTGCGCTGCCAGACCTTCTTCAGTCGATGACTTAAAATGCAAAGGCTGATAAACCGGAATATTGTATTCAAGCGCCAACTGCTTGACCGCAGATGCCGTGAGTTTTTGTCCGCGTCCGGCCTTGCGGTCAGGCTGGGTATACACCGCCACAATTTCATGCTCGGTTTTGAGCAGCGCAGCCAATGCAGTCGCTGCAAATTCTGGTGTGCCTGCAAATATGATCTTCACACATGAAATTCCAAATAAACTTAAAGCGTATTATAAGCCAAAAGCCAAATTTCAGCCTAATCGTTGCAAAAACTTATTGAATAAGACCGGTGAGTGCTTGAATTTCAGTGGAATTTTTATATAAAAAAAACTCATGCAAATTGTAAAAATTATTCATGAAAGTTTTGTATTGTCCTGATGATGATGACGGTATAGTAGATTTCATCAAGAAATTTTTATCGTCAGATCATTACGACCTCTCTATAGACATTTTTACCTGCATCTACAACCAAAGGGCCATCTTGTAAAACAAGGGCTTGTAGTATGATAGGTGTAAAATTCAACTGATTTAAGCTCCTTGTCAGTATGATTTAGCCAGAGTGGATCTGTCCGGTTCATTTCAAGCTCAAACTTTGTTGGAAATATAAAATGCCTGACTATCGTTCAAAAACATCGACACACGGAAGAAATATGGCTGGCGCACGCGGTTTATGGCGTGCTACCGGAATGAAAGATGAAGATTTCGGTAAGCCGATTATTGCGGTGGTGAACTCGTTCACCCAGTTTGTACCGGGTCATGTGCATCTCAAAGACCTGGGTCAGCTGGTGGCACGTCAAATTGAAGCGTCAGGCGGTGTGGCAAAAGAATTTAATACCATTGCAGTCGATGACGGCATCGCGATGGGTCATGACGGCATGCTGTATTCATTGCCTTCGCGTGACCTGATTGCAGACTCAGTTGAATACATGGTCAATGCGCATTGCGCTGATGCCATGGTGTGTATCTCAAACTGTGACAAAATCACCCCGGGCATGTTGATGGCTGCGATGCGCCTGAACATTCCGGTGGTATTTGTCTCTGGTGGCCCGATGGAAGCGGGTAAAGTCCAAATCCGTGGTAATGAACAGGCGATTGACCTTGTTGATGCGATGATCGTGGCTGCTGATGACAACTATACTGACGAAGAAGTCAAAGCCTATGAACGTTCTGCATGTCCAACCTGTGGTTCATGTTCAGGAATGTTCACGGCCAACTCCATGAACTGCTTAACCGAAGCGCTTGGTTTATCTTTACCGGGTAATGGCTCTACGCTGGCAACGCATGCCAACCGTAAAAAATTATTCGAGCGTGCAGGTCAGTTGATTGTGGAAATCACCAAGCGTCATTATGAGCAAAATGATTACAGCGTATTACCGCGTAATGTTGCGACCAAAGCATCGTATGAAAATGCCATGACTTTAGATATCGCGATGGGGGGTTCAACCAATACCGTTCTACACTTGTTGGCGGCTGCGCATGAAGCAGAAGTTGACTTCACCATGGACGACATTGATCGTTTATCGCGTAAAGTGCCAGTGCTATGTAAAGTTGCACCTGCGGTCAAAAATGTTCACATGGAAGACATTCACCGTGCCGGCGGCATTATGTCAATCCTCGGTGAATTAGACCGTGGCGGCTTACTCGATACCTCTGTACCTACCGTACATGAAGCGACCTTAAAAGATGCTTTAGACAAGTGGGATATTATCCGTACTGAAAATGAAGAGGTGTATAACTTCTTCAAATCGGCGCCGGGCGGTGTACCGACGCAAACAGCATTCTCACAAGATCGTTACTACACCCGTTTAGATGGTGACCGTGAAAATGGTGTGATTCGTAATGTTGAACATGCCTTCTCGCAAGATGGTGGTTTAGCCGTCCTTTATGGCAACATCGCACTGGATGGTTGTATCGTCAAAACAGCAGGCGTGGATGACTCCATCTTAAAATTCAACGGCACAGCACGTGTCTTTGAGAGCCAGGATTCTGCAGTAGAAGCAATCTTAGGTGGCAAAATCACAGCAGGTGATGTGGTGGTGATCCGTTACGAAGGTCCACGTGGTGGTCCGGGTATGCAAGAAATGCTGTATCCAACCAGTTACTTAAAATCGAAAGGTTTGGGTAAAGACTGTGCGCTTGTCACCGATGGTCGTTTCTCGGGCGGTTCATCAGGTCTTTCCATTGGTCACGTTTCTCCAGAAGCAGCTGAAGGCGGTGCGATTGGTTTGGTTGAAGATGGCGACCGTATCGAAATTGATATTCCAAATCGTAGCATTCATTTAGCAGTTGAAGATTCGGTGATGGCTGAACGCCGTGCAGCGCAAGAAGCCAAAGGCTGGCAACCCGCTGAAGAGCGTCCGCGTAAAATTTCAAAAGCATTGAAAGCCTATGCAATGCATACCACTAGTGCGGCGAAAGGTGCGGTACGTGATATCTAAGCTGTAATCTTATAACAGAAAAGCACCTCTAGATAAGGTGCTTTTTTTATACAAGAAACTATTTTTAGACTTTCCAAATTTTGCCCAGTGGAGTGCGACAGGAAGTCGCACGTTTGCCCGTATGGCAGGGATGCCATATCGGGCAAACAAGGGGCTTTTCTTGCGAACTCAAAATATATTTTGAGATTCTCATTTTGGCCCGGCAAAAGTAAAAGTGCCTACGAGATAGCATTAAAAATTACTCAGGTAATTTGAGGCTGTATGGTAAAAAAAATCGAAGATCCACTTAAAATCAAAGCTTTAATAACTTTAAAAGTTCTGATGATCTTTGTGCAGGCAGAATCTTACTTTTGACGGCGCAAAAGTAACAAAACGCTCTCGTTCCGCTAACTCTACTTCCCTGTAGAGCAGCGAAACAGCGACATCCATGTCGCTTGGTCATGTGATGAAATTTTTTTTAAAATTCATCAAAATGTTTTTCTGTAGGGTAATTTCTTTTACATGCTGAATGCTTTCTATACAATGATCTTAAAATAAATTGCCAAAGACCCATGTTTAAAATTGGTCATCGCCAAGGAATAAAATAATGAGTAAAGATAATATTCGTGAGCATTCAGCCCCCGTTTACGAAGGCATCGAAAATGCACCGGCGCGTTCCATGATGCGTGCTACCGGTTTTCAGGATGCCGATTTTAACCGGCCATTTATCGGCATTGCCTCGACTTGGGCCAATGTCACGCCTTGTAATATGCATATTGATGGTCTGGCCAGAACCGTCGAACAGGGCGTGAGTGCGGCAGGTGGCAAGGGCATTATCTTTAATACCATTACCATTTCAGATGGCATTTCCAATGGCACCGAAGGCATGAAATATTCCCTGCTGTCACGGGAAGTGATCGCAGATTCGATTGAAACCGTGGTCGGCTGTCAGGCTTATGATGGTGTGATTGCCATTGGTGGCTGTGACAAAAACATGCCCGGTTGCATCATGGGATTGGCGCGCCTCAACCGTCCGGGGCTGTTTATTTATGGTGGAACCATCAAACCGGGTGAAGGTCATACCGACATGATTTCGGTGTTTGAAGCGGTGGGTCAATATGCCAAAGGTGAAATCAATGCGATTCAGGTCAAGCATATTGAAGAGGTTTCCTTGCCAGGTCCGGGTTCGTGTGGCGGTATGTACACGGCCAACTCGATGGCCTCTGCGATTGAAGCTTTAGGCATGAGCCTGCCGGGCTCTTCGGCACAGGAAGCGGTATCGGAAGACAAGCAAATTGACTGTGCCCGGGCCGGTGAAGCGGTGATGAACCTGTTGCGACTGGATATTAAGCCGCGCGACATCATGACCAAAGCCGCCTTTGAAAACTCGATTAAAGTCTTGATTGCGCTGGGTGGTTCGACCAATGGTGTACTGCATCTTTTAGCCATGGCACATACCGCAGGAGTGGAATTGAGTCTGGATGATTTCGTGCGGATTGGTAAAGATATTCCGGTGGTGGCCGACGTGCGTCCATCAGGTAAATATCTGATGTCAGAACTGATTGCGATTGGCGGCATTCAACCACTGATGAAGCGCATGCTGGATGCCGGCATGCTGGATGGCTCATGTCTGACCGTGACAGGTAAGACGCTGGCAGAAAACCTGGCCGATGTGCAGGACTATCCGGAAGGCCAGCAGATTATTCTGCCTTTTGATGCGCCAGTGAAAAAAGACTCGCATCTGGTGATTCTAAAAGGCAATCTGTCACCAAAGGGCGCGGTCGCCAAAATTACCGGTAAGGAAGGACTGCATTTTGCTGGCCCGGCTCGCGTGTTTGAAGGTGAGCAGGGTGCCATGCGCGGTATTCTGGATGGCGAAGTCCAGCCGGGTGAAGTGGTGGTGATTCGTGGCGTTGGTCCTAAAGGTGGCCCGGGCATGCCGGAAATGCTGAAACCGACCTCTGCGATTATCGGGAAGGGCTTAGGCGCTTCAGTTGCTCTGATTACCGATGGACGCTTCTCGGGTGGCAGTCACGGTTTTGTGATTGGTCATGTCACCCCCGAAGCTTATGATGGCGGCCCGATTGGTCTGGTACAAAATGGCGACCAGATTTCAATTAATGCGGAAACCCGGGAAATGACCTGGCATGTGGATGAGCCGGAGATTGCAGCACGTCAAGCGGTCTGGATCAAACCAAAACCGAACTATACCCACGGCGCTCTGGCCAAATTCGCCAAACTGACTTCAGGGGCAGAAACTGGGGCGGTCACTGACCTGAATCTTGACCTCTAATCCATTGTTAAACATTGAACATTTGCTTATGACTTGATATAAGTTTTTACAGCATGCAGGGCTTTGGCTTCTGCGATCTTAAAAATAGATTATTCTGCGCAGCTTCTTATGGTTGAGCTGCGCACCGTCATTCTTGTCGAGGCCGATCTCATGTCCCTGTTACGCCGTTGGTTTGATCCAATCCGATCGAGTTGGTTTTACCAAAAACCGACCCGTCAAACGGTGTTATCTATTCAAGATGGGCTGAGTATCCATTTAAGACTGGATGATGTGTACAGTTATCTGGCGGTACAACAGTTGCCCCAGCTCGAAGAAATTTTAAGTCCAGAACTCAAGCCGCTGAAAGTGATCATTTCCAGTGAGCATGCCGAAGCGCCGAACCAGATGTCTTTTGATGAATGGCAGCACTACACGATTAATGATGCAAAAATCTTGTCAAAACAGCATCGTTTCAGTTTTCATGATACGCCGGAATTACCGAGCGCTGAGGCCTTAAAACAGGCTGAACTGATTTTGCGGCATACACCTCTGCGTGGACAAGATTTCCTGTATTTGCTGGAAGATGTTTTCCATATGCTCTGGCAAAAACAGACCGGAAAATTACGAACTCTTTATGCCATGGCCAGTCGCCATCATCAGCCACAGGATTTTCCTGAACGTATTTTTGATCAGACCCCGATTCTGGCCAGCTATTTTAATTTAGGCGGACGCCAGTATCAGGCAGTCGATGATCTGTTGCGTCTGACCCGGCGTCTGGAGCAGCAAAAACTGCTGACCGGTAATCCAATTTTTCTGATTGATCACATTGAATGGCGTGAGCATCTGATCAGTGATGCCGAAGAGTTGAACGAAATCCAGTCGATGGATCCGGAACTGGACTTGTATATTGCGCTGGAAGATCCGATCTCTTGGCTTTTGCTGGCCTATATCAAGGAAGAACTGGCGGATTATTATAATATCCAGCTGAATGTCTATCCCTTGTCCTATCGTGGCCGGGATGAGTTTGACTGGAGTCTGGCTACTCGTTTATCCAAACGGACAGAAGTAGAATTTACCCCATTTTGCCGGCCGACCGAGCAGGCAATCGTGCCAATTGCACAGTTATTTTATAGCTGCCCCGAGGAGCAGCGGATTGAGGCGATGTACCAGATCTTGCAGGCTGTCTGGACCCGTGGTGAAGACCTGTCTTATGCCCCACATTTCAAGCGTTTGCAGCAGCAGTTAAATATTATCGATCTGACCCAGGACGATATTCTGGCCAAGTTGCAGGACAATGATATGCTCTGTGAAATGAAGTCGCAGCCAAACTTTCCGGTACTGGAACTGCGGATAGATGACCAAAGTTATACATTTAATAGCTTATATCGGGTCTGGATGATTGAAAGTATTTTCAGTAATGTGTTAGAAGAAAAGTATAAGAGTAATAATCAAACTGAAAGTGAACTGAAAAAACATGGAAAAGATCAAAGCTGAATCATTACAACATGCACGTCAACAGATCGATGCCATTGATACGGCTTTAGTTGAGCTGATCGCTGCGCGTCAATTTTATGTTGATCAAACCACCCGTTTCAAAAAAACCGAAACCGATTTGCAGTCACCGGAACGTATGGAACAGATTGTAGAACATGTCAGAGCACTGGCGCAAAAGCAGGGCGTCGATCAGGAGTTTATTGAACATCTATACCGTGAAATGTTCCAATACTTTATTCAACGTGAATTGAAAGAGTTTCGTCCTTAAACAGAGACGTGCTTTAACAGAAGCCTTGCGGGGCTTCTTTTCATTTCTTTAATCGCAAATTTGAAAAATACAAAGATAAAAAAGCAGCCATTCGGCTGCTCAATACTTTTATTTCGAGTTTTATTTTTTATCGGCCAGGCTAAAGAACCAGTTCAGGATCAGTGCAGCAAACGTTGCCGTACCAATCCCACCCAGATTGAAGCTACCAAAAGTCAGGGCAAAATCACCGGTACCTAAAATAATGGTCACCGCAGCCACCATCAGGTTCTTGTTCTGCGAAAAATCGACCTTGTTCTCAATCCAGATTTTGGCACCGGCAATGGTAATCAAACCAAAGACCACAATCGAAGCACCGGTCAGAATCGCGGTTGGAATGGTATGAATCACCGCCCCAAACTTGGGTGATAAACCCAGGAAGATCGCAAAGACACCAGCCACTGCAAAAATGATGGTCGAATAAACCCGTGTTACGGCCATGACCCCAATATTTTCACCATAGGTGGTCATGCCCGGGGCACCCACACCGCCTGCCAGAGTGGTTGCAACACCATCTGCAACAAAGGCCTTCCCAATATGCGGATCCAGATTCTCTCCGGTCATCGCGCCTACCGCTTTGATATGTCCCAGGTTTTCAGCCACCAAAATTAACGCAATCGGTGCAATGATCAACATGGCATTGACTTCAAAAGTCGGTGCGTGGAAGGTCGGTAACCCGAACCAGGCGGCTTGCTGAATGGGCAGGAAATTGATCGTAGTACCATAACCCATGACATTGCTGAGCACGAAATAGATCAGATAGGCCAATAATAGCCCCACCAATAATAGCAGGCGTTGTAGCAAACCCTTGGTAAAGACGGCAATTGAGCCCATACACATGACGGTAACCAGAGACATCCACATATTAAAGGTGTTGCCCATCACGCTTTTTACCGTCACCGGCGCCAGGTTTAGACCAATGATCATCACTACGGCACCGGTCACCACCGGTGGCATCAGCTTTTCAATCCAGCGCGTGCCGGTCGCCATGACCAGAAAACCCATCAGGGCATAGAAGATACCACAGGCAATAATACCGCCTGCTGCGACGCCAATATTGGGGTTGAGTCCACCACCACCGGCATAACCGGTTGCCGCGATGACCACACCAATAAAGGCAAAGCTTGAACCTAAATAACTTGGAACCCGGCCACCGGTAATCAGAAAGAACAGGATGGTACAAATCCCTGACATTAAAATGGCCAGGTTAGGGTCAAAGCCCATTAAAAAAGGTGCCAGTACAGTCGCACCAAACATGGCAAAAGCATGTTGTACACCCAAAACGACCGTTTGTGCGGGTGGCAAATACTCTGCGGTACCTACTGGGCGTGCATCGATGCTGCCCTCATAAGGGCGCCATTTGGGAAACCAACTGGACATAAAATGAGCACTCGAAAGATAAATTGTGCACATCATACTCTTGTTCTTTAGAAGATTTAATCACTTAAACAAAATTTTTGTTCAAATTAATTCTATGACTTTATTTAATATTTTACCGGGTGGTAAAAGAATTTTGAGTTAAAACTAAAGTGAAATCAGTAGATTAATTTCTTATAATCAATAGGGCTATGTATAAATAAATCTGATTTACTATATAAAATAAAATATTTCTTGGCTATTGACTGCTCAATAAAAAAGCACATCGCGAAGATGTGCTTTTAAACGGTTTGTTTGGATTAACCGGTATTGCGTAAACCCGCAGCAATTCCGGCAATACTGACCATCAGGGCATGATCCACTGGGGTATTTTCAGCTTGCTGCTGTTGCAGATAGAGACGACGACGTTTCATCAGCTCGGCTTGCAGCAAATGTAGTGGCAACAAATACGGTTTACGGACTTTCATGGATTGATCCAGTACGCCGTTGCTACTCAACAATTTGGATTCACCCTTTAACGTCAGCAAGGTCTGTACAGCATCCTGCAAACGCTGGCGCAGCTCTGTGCCGAGTACTTTGAGATCTTCATCTTGGGTCAGATGTGATTCATAGTACAAGGCCACATGTGCATCGGCTTTGGACAGCACCATTTCCAGCATATCAATCAGGGTCTGAAAATATGGCCACTCTGCCAGCATCTCATCGAGTACCGCCCGTTGCCCCTGATCCAGTACTTTATTCAGCGCGGCACCGGTACCCAGCCAGGCAGGTAACATCAGACGAATCTGGGTCCAGGCAAATACCCACGGAATCGCACGCAAGGACTCAATCCCGCCACTGACTTTACGTTTCGCCGGCCGTGAACCCAGCGGTAGCATTTGCAGTTCAAGTTCCGGAGTGACAGTGCGCAGGTATTTGACAAAATGCGGGTTTTCACGCACGGTCTGGCGATAGACCTGAACCGAGAGTTCGGTCATTTGATGCATCAAGTCGCGCCATTCCTGTTTCGGCTCGGGTGGCGGGAGCAAGGTCGCTTCTAAGGTCGCAGCGGTATAAATTTCCAGATTCTGCAGGGCAATCTCTTCCAGTCCGAATTTAAAGCGGATCATTTCGCCCTGTTCAGTCACCCGAATCGTGCCTGAAATCGACCCCGGTGGCTGTGAGAACAAGGCTTGCTGGGTTGGCGCACCGCCACGGCTGATCGAACCGCCACGGCCATGGAACAGGGTCAGCTGAACGCCATGTTGCTGGGCAATCGTCGTCAGTTCTTCCTGGGCACGGTACTGCGCCCAGTTGGCCGACATAAAACCGGCGTCCTTGGCTGAATCCGAATAGCCAATCATCACTTCATGCTTGCCCTGAATATGCTGTTTATACCAATGCATATTGAACAGGGTCGACATGGTCTCGGCTGCACCGTCCAGATCTTTGAGGGTTTCAAACAGCGGTACCACTCGTAAGGCGTGCTTGATACCCGCTTCTTTTTGTAGAAGCAATACCGCCAGCACATCACTTGGATATTCCGCCATGGAAATAATATAGGCACCCAGAGACTCACTTGGCTGTTCTGCCAGGGTGCGCATGGTGGCAAAGACTTCCTGTACATCCGGATGCTGAATCAGACTGCCGGCTGGTTCATTCAGATGTTTTGGGAGCAAGGGACGTTTGCTTTGCAATTCTTGCAGTAAAAAGTTTTGACGTGCCTGTTCGGTCCAGGTGTCAAAATTTCCCAGCCCTAAATATTCAGTAATCGCCGAGATTGCCTGACGGTGACGACCTGATTCCTGACGAATATCCAGTTTCAGTAACTCAATCCCAAAGCTGTTGACCCGGTAAATAAAGTCCAGCAGGCTACCATTGGCAATTTCGGCCAGATTGCAGTGCATTAATGAGCGATAGCAGGTCAATAGTGGCTGTAATAGCTCATCTTTACTTTTAATGACTAAACTATCATCGGCATCATTGCCCTTTAATTTTTCTGCCAGCCAGTGTCGGGTCGCTTTCAGGCGGCTACGGGTATCACGTAAATATTCACGATAGGGTTCCGGATGATCCTGACCCAATGCCTCGGAGATTTCCGTACTACATTGCTGAATGGAGAGTTCCCAGCGCAGGTTCTCAATATCGCGTAAATACAGATCGGCAGCTTTCCAGCGTGACAGCCACAACACTTCTTGCGTCACATTGTGGGTGACATTCGGGTTGCCATCGCGGTCACCACCCATCCAGGAAGCAAAACGTACCGGTGCAATATCTAAGGGCAAGTTCTGGCCGCATTGTTGTTCGACCATGCCATTTAATTCCCGGATAAATTTCGGAACCGCATTCCACAAGGTCTGTTCAATGGTCGTAAAACCCCATTTGGCTTCATCGATCGGGGTCGGGCGATGCTGACGAATTTCATCGGTTTGCCAGGCCGAGCTAATCAGCTGTTTCAGATCTGCCAACACCGCCTGACGTTCACGCGGCGTGAGTTTCTGCTGGTCGAATTTGGACAGGGCATTATTGATACCATCATATTTTTGGATCAGGGTGCGGCGGCTGACTTCTGTCGGATGCGCGGTCAGTACCAGTTCAATTTTTAATTCACAAATTTGCTGGTATAGCGTGTCGGCAGAAATCTCCTGCTGTTTAAATTTTTCAAATAACGGTACCAGAGGATTAGGGGATTCTGCCGTGTCATCGAATTCGCTTTGACGGCGACGACGCACCACATGATATTGTTCGGCAATATTGGCAAAGTTCAAAAAATGGGTAAAGGCACGGGTTAGAGGCAGGATTTCCGCATCTTCCAGGCTCAAAAATAATTGTTCTAGCTGTTTTTCTGCTTCGACCTGTCCATCACGTGCGCCTTTAGATAAAGCACGAATCTGCTCAATCTGATTAAACAAATCCTGCCCCGCATGTAATTTTAAGGTTTCCCCCAGCAAATTACCCAGTAAGCGTACGTCTTCGCGTAGTGGTGCATCAATTTGTTGAATCATTTTTATATTCCCTTAAATGCTTGCTTTGACTATACCGCGACTGTAGGACAATCCAAGTCCTTTACAGACAAAAGTTGCAGATATTTTGCGGATTTTTTAGCAAATTTTAGCCAGTATCCTGTCGCCAGCACTCAAGCGATCAGAAGGGATTTAATCAGCAATGGCATATTTCAGCATAAACAATTCAATCGCCTGATTAATGATCTGCTGCTGTTCTGTACTGGAGGGCGGAGCTGTAAGTCCGAGCAGGATTTTTTGATGACGTGTTCCGGTCAATAGGGACACGATCAGTTCGGTCTGTTTCTCGGGTCGATCGACCTGAATAAACTGGTAGTGCTGCGCCAGCGCAAAGAAATCATGCCAGACCGCCTCCAGTTTGGCATGCGAGGCCTGATAAAACTGCTCTGCCAGCGGGCTTTGCTGCGAGGCCAGCTCCATGAGTAATAGATCCAGTTTGATGGCTTCAGGCAGGCTAATAATATTCAAAGCGCGTAAACAGGCCCGATAAAATTCCTGAGCAAAGTCACTGCTTGGCTGCAAGACCTGCGGATGCTCATGCAGAATGGCTTCACAGGTATCTTCAATGGCACAGCTGAACAGCGTCGCCTTGTCCTGGAAATGGTTATACACCGTCAGTTTGCTCACCCCGGCTTCACGGGCAATCTGGTTCATGCTGGAGGCATGATAACCATGCGCTAAAAATAGCGCTTTGGCCGCGCTCAGGATGCGTTGGCGCTTCTCCAGATCTTTCGGTCGTCCTACAGGTATTTGCACAATTTCTTCCAAAAAAAGTCAACTTGGTCATTGCTTTGAGGGTTCTGTTGTAATTAGTGTACCGGGTGGTATATTAATTAAAAAACAAGCAATTCAATATATCAGCATAGTTTGCCCAAAAAAAGATGATCAGATAAGAGCGAATAAGATGAGCAGGATTTACAGCGTGTTGGCTGGCATGATGATGCTTTGCAGTGTGACCTTAAATGGGTGCAGTAAAGATACAATCGCCGCAGAACAGGAAGTTCCCTTTGTCATGGTGACCACACCGAGCACTTCACAGTATGAACTGAAAAGTTATGCCGGCGATGTGCAGGCGCGTCAGCAAACAGCACTGGCCTTTCGGGTAGCGGGACAGGTGACCCAGCGCTTCGTTGATGTCGGGGACCAAGTCAAAGTCGGACAGGTGCTGGCCACACTGGATGTAAAAGATGCCCAGTTGCAGCTGAATGCGGCACGTGCCCAGCTGGAAAACGCGCAGTCTGCCAGTAAAATTGCTCAGGATGAACTACAGCGTTTCAAGCAGCTGTTACCGGTCAATGCCGTGAGTCGCTCGCAATATGATGCCATCGATAATCAATATAAAGCTGCACAGTCGAGTCTGAAACAGGCGCAATCCAATTATGATACTGCCAAAAACCAGACCACTTATAACCAGCTGATTGCCACTAAAAATGGCGTGATCACGGCACGCAATATCGAAACGGGTCAGGTGGTCGCCGCAGGGCAGGCGGCATATGAGTTAGCCATTTCCGGTGAGCGTGAAGTGGTGATTGGCGTGCCGGAACAGGCCATTTCAGAGGTCAAGGTCGGACAGCCTGCCACGGTGACTTTATGGTCCAAACCTGAAGAAAAATTTAGTGCCTTTGTCCGTGAAATATCACCAGCTGCGGATCAGTCCCGTACCTTCCGGGTCAAAGTCTTACTGCGCGAAGGCAATGCTCAGATCCAGCTCGGACAAAGTGCCCGGGTGTTTTTCCAGCACAGCCGGGACAATAGGCTCAGTGTACCGCTGTCCAGTGTCTCAGCCACAGATCAACAAGCCTATGTGATGCTGGTCAAGCCGGATCATACTGTACACAAAGTCCCGGTGACTTTAGGGGCTTATGGTCGCGATAGCGTACCGGTACTCAGTGGCCTGAAAGCGGAAGATTATGTGGTGATTGGCGGCGTACATTTGCTGCGTGACCAGCAAAAAATCAATCCGATTAATCGTGAAAACCGTCCTGTGACCGTTCAGGCAGGGAGTTAAATATGAACTTTAACCTGTCGGAATGGGCTTTAAAGAATAAGGGCCTAGTACTGTATTTTATGATCCTGCTCGGGCTGATTGGCATCGTGTCCTATTCCCAGCTGTCGCAAAGTGAAGATCCGCCGTTTACCTTTAAAGTCATGGTGATCCAGACCTACTGGCCGGGTGCCAGTGCCAAAGAAGTGTCCCTACAGGTCACGGATCGGATTGAAAAGGAACTGATGACCACGGGGCAATATGACCGCATCATGGCCTATTCGCGTCCGGGTGAATCCATGGTGACCTTTATTGCCAAGGATTCTCTGGCTTCGAAAGATGTGGCCGATGTCTGGTATAACGTCCGCAAGAAAGTCAGCGATATCCGGCATGAATTGCCGCAAGGAGTACAAGGCCCATTCTTTAATGATGAATTCGGCGATACCTTTGGCAATATCTATGTGCTCAAAGGCAAAGACTTCGATTATGCGACCCTCAAGGAATACGCCGACCGTTTGCAGTTACAACTGCAACGGGTCAAAGATGTCGCCAAAGTCGATTTAATCGGCCTGCAAGACCAGAAAATCTGGATTGAGATTTCCAACACCAAAGCCATCCAGCTCGGAGTTCCAGTCAGCGCCATTCAGCAGGCTTTGCAGCAACAAAATGCCATGACCCATGCCGGTTTTTTTGAAACCGGCTCAGACCGGATTCAGGTTCGGGTCAGCGGTGCCTTAAACAGTATTGAAGAATTAGAGCAACTGCCACTTTTGATAAATGGCAAAACCATTCAGCTGGGAGATGTCGCTGAGATCTATCGCGGCTTTAGTGATCCGGCCCAACCCCGGATGCGTTTTATGGCTGAAAATGGCATTGGTATTGCCGTGTCCATGCGCAAAGGCGGCGATATTCTGGCACTGGGCAAACATCTGGAACAGGAATTTGCCCGTCTGCAAAAAACCTTGCCCCTTGGCATGGAGCTGCAAAAAGTCTCCGATCAGCCAGTGGCAGTCAAACGCAGCATTAACGAATTTATGAAAGTGCTGGCAGAGGCAGTAATTATTGTGCTGCTGGTCAGTTTCTTCTCGCTGGGTTTTCGTACCGGACTGGTGGTGGCCTTTTCGATTCCGCTAGTATTGGCCATGACCTTTGCCGGCATGCATTTATTTGATGTCGGCCTGCATAAAATTTCCTTGGGTGCCCTGATTCTGGCACTTGGTCTTCTGGTCGATGATGCCATTATTGCCATTGAAATGATGGCGATTAAAATGGAGCAGGGCTATAGCCGGCTTGAAGCGGCAGGCTTTACCTGGAAAACCACCGCCTTTCCAATGCTGACCGGCACCCTGATTACCGCCGCCGGATTTTTACCGATTGCCACAGCAGCATCGAGTACCGGTGAATATACCCGTTCTATTTTTCAGGTGGTCACGATTGCACTGTTGATGTCCTGGATTGCCGCGGTGTTATTTGTGCCTTATCTGGGCGATAAACTGCTGCTCAATTTCAACAAAGACTTGATACAAAAAGCGCCGTGGTATCAGCGCCTTTGGGCGCGTTTGCGCAAGCAGCCCGAACCTCAGCCGGTCGTACATCATGCCGGCGAACAGCATGACCCTTATCAAACCCGGTTTTATCAAGGTTTTCGCCGTTGGGTAAATACCTGTGTGACCTATCGTAAGACCGTGATTACAGCAACGGTAGGAATTTTTATTCTCTCCATTTTAATGTTTAAGCTGGTGCCACAGCAATTTTTCCCGCCCTCGAATCGGGCTGAAATTCTGGTGGATCTCAAACTCGAAGAAGGCGCCTCTCTGAAAGCCACCGAAGCTGCGGTGAAAAAAGTTGAAGCCTTTTTGTCGAAACAGCAGGGCATTGATAACTATGTGGCCTATGTCGGAATTGGTTCTCCGCGTTTCTATTTACCGCTGGATCAGCAGCTGCCGCAAACCAGTTTTGCCCAGTTTGTGGTGCTGGCATCCTCTTTGGAAGATCGTAACGAAATCCGTCAATCCTTGAGTGACCAGATTCGGCTGTTATTACCGGAAGTCCGTACCCGGGTGTCCCTGCTGGAAAATGGCCCACCAGTCGGTTATCCATTGCAGTTCCGGGTCTCTGGTGAAGATCTGGGACTGGTTCGTGAATGGGCGCAGAAAGTCGCCGCAACCGTGGGCGATAATCCGAATACCACCAATGTACATCTGGACTGGGGGGAGCCGAGCAAAGTCATCAAACTGGAGATCGATCAGGATCGTGTCCGTCAGCTTGGGGTGAGCAGCAGTGAACTGGCCAATGTACTCAATAGCTCGATTTTAGGGGCCGGCATTGATCAGTATCGGGAAAAACGTGAACTGATTGAAATCCGTTTACGTGGTGCTCAGGCTGAACGGGTGGAGGTAGCATCTTTAGCCAGTCTGGCTGTTCCGACCGCAACCGGTACATCGGTACCTTTAGCGCAGCTTGCCAAAATTGAATACAGCTTTGAAGAAGGTCTGATCTGGCATCGTAACCGCTTGCCGACCATTACCGTGCGTGCCGACATTCGTAGCAAACTGCAGCCCGCTACTGTGGTCAATGAACTCAAAGAGCCATTGGAAAAAATCCGGGCAGAGCTGCCGAATGGCTATCTGCTGCAAGTGGGCGGGACGGTGGAAGAATCGGCTCGTGGGCAGAACTCGGTTAATGCTGGCATGCCTTTATTCCTTGCGGTAGTGATGACCTTGCTGATGATTCAGCTCAAGAGCATCTCACGGGCCTTTATTGTGTTCCTGACCGCGCCTTTGGGCATTATCGGAGTGGTGTTATTCCTGTTAATTTTCAATAAACCTTTCGGTTTTGTTGCGATGCTCGGGACGATTGCTTTATCCGGAATGATCATGCGCAACTCGCTGATTCTGATTGACCAGATTGAGCAGGATATTCAGGCAGGAGAGTCGCAGTGGGATGCCATCATCAATGCCACAGTACGTCGTTGTCGTCCGATTGTATTAACCGCACTGGCTGCGGTTCTGGCGATGATTCCCTTGTCCCGTAGTATTTTTTTCGGGCCAATGGCGGTAGCGATTATGGGTGGTTTGATTGTGGCAACATTATTGACCCTATTTTTCCTGCCTGCACTATATGCACAGTGGTTTAAAGTGAAAAAAAGTTTAAATTCTGTTTAAATTTGTCATAATTTCAGGTGCGAAATTTGGAAATTTTCAATATAGTAGCACCTGAGATTTTTATAATTTAAAAAAATAAGTAATTGCTGCATTGGCCGAGCTGCCAATACGGTAACGAGGTTGAACCAAACATGACTCAAGATACATTAACCAAGATGCGACGTTCCGTAGCGATGGCTTATGTCTTCATGTTTTTGGCCTTATTTACCCTGTTTAGTGGACTATTGGCCTACTGGTTCGCACGTAAAGTCACCCAGGTTGATTATGCCGAGGTCTGGTTACAAGCGCAGGCACTGTGGATCATGCGTAATATCGTGATTTATACCATTTTGGCGATCTTCGCTGCGCTGTGGTTTATTCCCCTGTTTTTCTTTGCCTGGGACAGCCAGCTCTGGGTTAAAGCCTGTGTAGTGACCGGGGTAATTTTCAGCTTTATTGCCTTTATTTTCCTGATCAATGCCTGGTTTAAAGGCATCCATAAATTCTCTCAAAACAAAGCTGTGTTCTAAAGCGTATAATTTTTTTCATATTTCCCCTTGTAAAACTCGGTTTGACCCCAATTTCAGACCTCAGTTGAATATTAAACAAAATTCCGTGAGGAGCATCGCCAGACATGGCTAAACGTGATTATTATGAGGTTTTGGGCGTCGCTAAAACCGCTAGTGATGATGAAATCAAAAAAGCCTACCGTAAGTTGGCGATGAAATATCATCCAGACCGTAACCCGGACAATGCTGAAGCTGAAGAGAAATTCAAAGAAGCAGCAGAGGCCTATGAAGTGCTCTCTGATGGTGAAAAGCGCAGCATGTACGACCGTATGGGCCATCAGGCCTTTGAAGGTGGTATGGGCGGCGGTGGCGGCTTCGGCGGTGGTTTCAGCGCAGAAGACATTTTCAGCCAGTTCGGTGATATTTTCGGTGGTGCTTTTGGTGGCGGCGGTGGTCGTGGCCAGCAACGCGCACGCCGTGGTTCTGACTTACGCTATGTAATGGAACTGACCCTGGAAGAAGCGGTCAAAGGCGTCAAGAAAACCATTACCTTTACTGCACCGGCACCGTGTGATGCCTGTGATGGTAAGGGTTCAAAAAATCCAAATGATGTAGAAACCTGCCGTACCTGTCATGGTGCCGGTCAAGTGCGCATGCAGCAAGGTTTCTTCTCGGTACAGCAAACCTGTAGCACCTGTCGTGGTCAGGGCAAAATCATCAAGAACCCATGTAATAAATGTCATGGTTCGGGTGTGTCGGATCGTCAGCAAACTCTGGAAGTCACTATTCCTGCGGGTGTGGACAATGGCGACCGCGTTCGCTTGACCGGTAAGGGTGAAGCGATTCGTGATGGTCAGTCAGGTGATTTGTACGTCGAAGTGGTGGTGCGTGAGCATGAAATCTTCCAGCGTGATGGTGCTGACCTGTATATGGATGTGCCGGTTTCAATCGCCGATGCAGCCTTAGGTAAGGAAGTTCAGATTCCGACTCTAGACGGTCGCGTAAGCCTGAAAATTCCTGAAGGAACGCAAACGGGTAAACTGTTCCGCTTACGTGGAAAAGGTGTTAAACCGGTACGTACCAGCATGCAAGGTGATTTGCTGTGCCGTATTGTAGTGGAAACACCAGTTAATTTAAGTGCACGTCAACGTGAACTGTTGAAAGAGCTGCAAGAAACTATGGATGGTGAAGACAGTAAATCATCACCAAAGAAAAAATCATTCTTTGATCGTTTGTTTGATTGATCGAATGAAAATAAAGAAGGACGCTGCGGCGTCCTTTTTTATTATGTAGATAAGATACTCTAGATTAGAAGATGCTATTTATTAGTTGATAGCTATCTTATTGTTTGATAGGTATCGCTTAAACATAAAAACCGCCTAAAAAGCGGTTTCTGTTTTTATATTTGACTATCTAAATAGAAAGTATGAGTCCAAATTTGGAGGGAGATAGATATTTTGTAAGTGAGAAAAAAGCATCATTCCCGAAATTAAAAAGGCCAATATTGTTATTACAGAGCTATATAATCGCATTCATTACTTATCAAATTTACCAGTACAGCAGATTACTCTTATTTTGTTATCATGACAATAAAAGCTTAATCTTATTGAAATCACTATAAATTTTTAAAATTTCATTTTTTAATAAATAAAATAAATATATATATAAGAAAACTTGATTAATTAAATTTTTCGTGTATAGTTAACTTAACTAGAAAAAAGTCTTGTTTCGGTAAATCTTCTTTAAGTATCGCAGTTTTAGTCATAATCCTTCGTTTTTTTCAGATTTGAAGTCTCATTCTTTATTATTTCAAAGTTATATTCAGTCAATAAATTGACTAAAAATTATTAAAAAATTAGTAGGATATATTATGTCAAACTCAAATGTTGTTAAAGGTACTGTAAAGTGGTTCAACGAAACTAAAGGTTTTGGTTTTATTCAACAAGAATCAGGTCCAGATGTTTTTGCTCATTTCAGCGAAATCGCCAGTTCAGGATCTTCATATAAATCATTATTCTGCTTAATAACCAATTTTGATTTAATATCCAGCCGGACAATATGGTCTGCCTTAAACTTTCCATTA
>NZ_VPEU01000036.1:0-27045 GCF_013416975.1 Acinetobacter sp. YH18001
ATATATCATCTATTTTGATTGAAATAGAGGAGGAATATAATGGAACAACCACACATTTACTGTGATAGAAAAATTATTAAGTGCTCTGTATGTAGAGCGTGGGATGACTATAGCTTTAATGATACACAGCATTTTTATCTTATTGCTGCTGCGGAGGGTAAACAAACTCGTGGGCTCTACTCTATAGAGAGTATTAAGTGTAAAGAATGCAATAAGGTAACCAAGAACAATCATGACCCTTATTTTTATTATTGAGGAATTTACATGAAAACATGGACCTACTTTTACATAGTGCACACAATAAAGAATGGGGAGATTTTTTAGAAGGGAGTCTGGGTGGGCTTTAAATTTGCAGAGTAATTATGTGGTTTTAAGTGGGGTGTGGAGTTGATAAAAAGAGAAACTACTATTGTGCTAATAAGTACCGCAGTAGCAATAGGAATTATTACAATACTTGCATTTTTTATTGTTTGGATTATTTTTCCCGCTGATACCCCACAAGGCTCATTTAAGGATGCTCTGTTTTTTTCCGTCACCCTATTCGGGGGGCTGGCAACGCTTGGAGCTGCGGTGGTGGCAGCTTACTTGATTAGTGGATGGAAGCATCAGGCAAGATTCGAGTTTAATAAAGAAACTATAACTAAATTTTGGGATTCGTATATCGATGCGAAAGCATCTCTGGTGCCTTTATCTGATAAGGTGAAAGCTGTTGGTTATGCAAATATCAATGAGAGAAACAATATTTTTGAGGAAACCTCATACAAGGTCACTATTTTCTATTTTCAACAACAAAGACTTGAGCTATTTTTCAATATTAGCGATGAAGATATTGTCTTCTCAGAATTAGAAAGTATTACCCAAGATTACGTTGATATTTTAGATCCACAAAGAAGTTTCGATGAGCAGGAGTGGTTCTGTTATGAAAAAAGCCTGATCGATAGGCTAAATAACCTTCAGCCAAAACTTTATAAATGTCTCAAAGAATCCAATATACTGTAATCACCTCAAAGAGCCTCCACACATATCCCCACACTCACATTCGTCGTAATCGAATGAGCTGTGCAGCCTGAGAGCAGGATGCACAGCAAAATGATTCTTACATCCATAAGCGCAATTTCGCCAGATGAGCTTTACGATCAGCAAGACCATTCGTGCCACCATTGATCCTGCGTGTAATGGTCAACACATCATCTTTGTCAGCCAAGGCATTCAAGCCGTTATCAGACCAGAACTTGCAGGCCACCATAAGACCAATGCTTGGGATTGCCACAACTTCAGGATTGTTTTCAAAGTCGATGCCGAGCTGCTGGCCATACTTGCGATAGTTTGCGCGGCCAGTTAATTGAATTGGCCCACGACCTTTAAACCGCTTTCCATCTCCTGCCTGCGTATTACCCAAATCCTTTCGACCTTCATACGCTGCACCTGATGCAATTTCTTCCATGTATCGAAAGTTGCCAGATTCATGCGCCAGTTGTGAAAGGAAGTGAATCAATCGAAGTGAGTTGTCCAGGATGCCAAAGGTTCGCAAATGAACATTGGCAGCAAGTCCGAGTTCTTCAGCACGCGCTTGACTGGCACCTAATTTTTTGAATACCGCAGTCAAGGTGCCACGGCCAATAATGCCGTCATCATGCACACCTACTGCCTTTTGGAGTTTTTTAATTTGAGTGGTGTTCATCATCTTTATCCGTATTAAAAAATTTAGGACGTGCACCACCCTTACCCCAGATATAAAGCTGTCGGGTAAAGAGGGCGAATAAAATACTTACCGTGGTATAAAAAAGTGTTCCGGCCGGACTGGGCGAATACTCATCTTTAACAAAAAGTGCTGCCCCAAAAAGGATCGACAACACCAATAGAAAATCGATGTGTTTTGGGAGTTGAATTTTTGGATGAAATGCCATGATTGCAAACGAAACTATAAATAATACCAATGCTGTTTTACTTATGATTAGCAGCATCTTCATTCTCCTTTTTGACTAAACCAAGAACTCTCGATCGAGCCAAACTCAGCAATGCTTCAGCTGTACTTTTACCAGCAGCGCCCAGAATGAAACCAAATAGCTCTGGATAGTTACCGCTAGCAAGAAATAAACTTGCCGGTTTAGCAAAGACTACACATAAAATGAAGCCCGCAAAGAATCCTATCCAGCGATCCCGAGTCGGCTCCTTGCTTAATAGAAAGCCAAAAGTCGCACCCAGCACACCTGTAAAAAGGATGTGTGAATGGTTCTTTATGCTTTCCAATACTTGACTAAGAAAGTCCATATACATCCCCTTTAGCCATACATCCCCCTAAATTATTGACATTAAAAAAGAGCCTTTCGGCTCTGGTGGTGGATCATTTGACATTGCGCCCCCTAAATTTTGGTAATAAAAAACCCCGAACTGATTGAGCCCGGGGTTGATAATGGTTTGTTGTGTGATGAACACCCAACAAGAAGCAAATAGAAATCTCACAATTTATCTGTATATTTACAGATAATTAAATCTGAGGCCTTATCATGAATCTTAAATATTTGATACTCATCACCTATGCTTTTTGCTCTATATCTCATGCCCAAAACTTTGAACAAAATTCTGATATTACTGATCAGATTAATAAGGAATTAAAAAGAACTAAAATTGTTTCAATTCCCGCTGGAGATTATAAAGTTGACGCTATTAAGTCAATCAAACCTCAGAATGGCTCAATTATAACTATGTCAAAAAATACTAGACTAAGGGTAATTCCGAATGGAAATTCAAATTATCGTTTATTCGATATCAGAAATGTACAAAATGTACAAATATCTGGAGGACAGCTTATTGGCGATAAATACTCTCATTTAAATAAAAATGGAGAATGGGGAATGGGTATTGATATACGAGACTCACAAAATATTTCAATCTCCGATATGTCTATAAGTAAAATGTGGGGCGATGCTATTTATTTAGGATCTAATGGTAAGAACTCTAATTACAATATCAAACTCTTGAATTTAAAAATGGATGATAATCGTCGGCAAGGTATTAGTATTATCAGTGTTGACACACTAAAGGCTAACAATATTATAATTTCCAATACTAAAGGTAAAAGCCCTATGAACGGAGTTGATATAGAACCTAATAATAATAAAAATATATTACAGAATATCGAATTTAAAAACTTAAGATCAATTAATAACTTTGCAGCTGGATTTCAAATTTCTTTAAAAAAATACAATAACTCAACAAACCCTATTTCTATTAAAGTATCAAATTACAGTGACAATGGGTCTAGATTTGGTCTAAAAATAAATGGTATTAAAACTGCTGTAAAAGGTCATATTGAGATAGATACTGCCAACCTCACAAAGAATAAGACTTCAAACTATTGTTTTCAAGATTGGTCTAATAATAAAATTGAAGTTAATATAAAAAACTTAAAACATGACAAAAAATATGTTGAAAATAAACATGAATGGTGTACACCATATGTACAAAATAATTTTTTAAGAATACATAAAACTAATTAGATAGATCTATATATTAAAAATTCGCAAAAGGTTGAAGCAAAAAAAGCCCTCAATGAGGGCTTCTACGATTTTAAAGGCCTATGATAAGTCTTTGATTCCAATTGGCTCATTCATCAATACCCCCTAAATTTTGGTAACAAAAAACCCCGATCTAATTAAAGATCAGGGTTAATGTTGACTGGGTATTACTTCCAGCTTTCAGATACTTTTTTAATTTCTTCATTCGTTAGAGCATAACCGAAAATCGCAAGCTTTGTTATGATCGCATACCCCCCTTGAACAATAGGCGCAGTAGAAGAAGGCAGCAACTGTATTAAGTCAAGATTCTCTGTTGTCTGTGTTGCCGACTCAAGAAGACTTGTGCCATTCAGACCTGCATAAGTCTTTCCATTTTCAATTTTAATCGCTTGAGTCAAAACATTATCATTTGAAGCAAGAATGCCGCTTGTCAAATTCATCACTGCATTTGCATTATCATAGTTGCCGACTCGTGTTGAAAAATCGCCAGAGTTTGCACGATTGATATTTAAGAAAGTTTTATGACCTGCATTATCACGTAATAGCAAACTTGACTCCGGTGTTGATGCGCGTGCTTCAGCTAACAAGCCAAGTCGCACAGTTTGAACCACAACCGTAATTGCACTTGCTGAATTCGCGACAATTTCAGATAGCAAGTTACTATTTAAAATAACAACATCAGCCTCACGATTTGTACTACCTGAATTACCTGTATGAGTTGAAGTAATTTTAGATGTTTTACAAGTGGTGCCTGACGCTCGCTCAACCTGAGCGTGTGTTAATGATCCTGTCACAGTACAGACAATATTAATATTGCCAGTGCTAACAGTTGGTACAATGACTGCAGGCGTGTTTTCAGTAATGACTTTTGTTGCGATTTCATTGCCCGAAACTGTTAAAGAGCCTGTGCCCTCAACAGAAATTACAATTGGAGCAGTTGCTGCTATTGTTAAGGTGCGAGAAACAGGCGCACTAGAAAATGGGAAATGATTCTGACGTGGCGCCTCAACAAGAACACCAAAACGATTGCTTTCGAGCCAAGTTCGTAATTGGTTTTGTTTAGTGATTGTGCTTATATTGCCGAATTTGTCGATTGTTTGTGGTTTTGTTGCAAGATTATGGGCTGAATTGCAAGTAACAACATCACTTAAAACTAAATCTGTGCGAACGCCATTTACTTTTTTCGTATATTGCTGATTTTCAAAGTCTGAAAAAAGTAACCAATCCTGTTCACCCTTAATGCCATTAATGTTGCCCAAGCTTTTTGTCGCGGCTTGATTTGATTTTAAAATTAAAGACATCTTACTTCTCCAAATAATCTACATTTAAAAATGGGGTTGCTTGCACAAATAATTTATAACGTGCAGAAGCTGGCTCTGCTGTTTGATTCGTTGTCCACACATAGACAAGACGCATTTCGTTCTGCTCATTAAATTGTGGCAACATTGTTGCTTTGTAGACTTCTGAGACTGTCGGGTTCCACCATGCATCAGCCCACGTTACGTTATTGAAATCACTAGAAATTCCAAGCTTAAAGCCCACACTTGTATTGCCGACTCGGTTTTGGTAAGTAAACAAAATTTTGTCACCGACTGCCCGAATATCCAGGTGCCATGGAGTGTCATCAACAGGCGTTGCAATGTCGGCTTGTTGCACCCAGTCTGTGCGCCAATCTTTTGTCGTGAAGTGGCGAATCTTCGCCTGATTGATACCGTACATGTGATAGGTTTCGGTTTTCACATCATAGTGAATTGCTTGTGACACAATCTGCAGGTCGCCTTTATTTGTGCTGTAGAATTCAAACGGCTCTGACCATGTTTTGCCGTCTTTTGTTGTGATTGCATACAGGATTACAACAGCCTCGGCAGATGTTGCGGCAGACATATAGCGTCTAAAAGTTAAGACTAGCTCACCTGTTTTGATGTCGTAGAACATGAAAGGGTCACTGTTATAAACAACCCCTTTTTCCCAAGTGTATGACTCAGGTTCATTTAAAATATCGGTAATTAAATCAAAATTTTGTAAGTCTTGAGAGCCAAGTAAAAACGGGTTTTCCTCAGCAGTTACGCCATTTGTGTAGCCCGTGATTGCTACAATGTAGCGGTAACTCATAAAGCCGTTTGGAAATTCCAAAACCTGTGGGTGAACAACTCCACGATCGTTGCCATATGGTGTTTTTACAGGAACATAGTTACCCCATTCTGTGATATTTGCCTGATTAATCCATGCGTTCGAAATTGTGAAGTTTTGCTCAAACTGTTGAAGCGGAACTGGTGCTAACTGACCTGCATTCTGCGTATTTCGAAAAAAATTCAATAAGTTTTGAGCTTTAGGAGCGAAGGTGTCCCGATATGAATAATTATTTAAATTAGATGTATCAATGATTTGTTGTGTGCTCGAGCTTTCAGATTTATTATTGATTGCTGTTGCAATGTCCGTATCCAAACCAACGATAAAGAATTTTCCATCTTTATCAATATAAGCGACAATATTTTGATCTGAATCAAGCAATAAGAATAGATAGTCTTCTTTATTAAAGTTAAATGTATTATTTAGATGGGTAACTAAATCATTTTCCAAATCAATAACTTTTAGCTTTCCATCCCTTAATATTTGCAGAACAATTGAGCCTTCTGTATCTGTAAAATCAAACAAAGATTCACTGCTTTGGGACTTAAAAAGAAGACTCATTACTTCTTTTGCAATAGAGTTAATTAAGTCTTTACTTTCTTGATCTTTTTCATCAGTGTAGGTTTTAGCTTGATCAATCGCGCTTAGTCCAGTGTCTTTCCAAATCCCTGACTCCCATAAGAATACTTTATGTGTATCTAGTGAGTATGCCGCTTTTTTCTCAAGAACTGGAATACTAGCTTTTAATTCAGCTTCTGTTGCAAATGGCTCAAAACCACCTGTTTCAATAACTTCCTGAATAGCCAATGGTAGGGATTTAAAAGACTCACCATAACGCGGAGTGACTATCTTTTTTTCATTTACCGCTTCCCCGGCATGCTTTACGTCAATTTTTGCAGCCTCAAGCTCTTGTTTTGTCACCATGTCAGCCATGTTTCTCTCCGGCATCAAAAAACCACCCGAAGGTGGCTGTTAAATCAAATTATTTATATGGTCTTTGTCGTTGCTGTAGTAGCGGGTGTCATAGTTGATCGCACTCACGCCTGTTTCAAAGGTGGCGCTAGGTGATTTTTCTTGAATTAAATATGCCTCGCTTTCCTGAGCGCTTGCTTTGGTGATGCTATAGGTAGCATTCACCACCTTGTCTATAACTAGCGGCATGAGCGGTATTCGCGCCAGTTCAACCTGATTTTCGTCAAGTTGATTAACAATATTAATCACATCAACCGAACCATCTTTTAACTGTAAGTGAATGACATAGCTTTCACCCTCATCAAGATTAATAGAGTTATCCAGCGTTAAAACTGTATTGTTTTGCGCCTCTACTTCACCACTACCAAGCATCTTAAAAACATCATCAACGATAGCAATGCGGTCATTACGTGTCACCAGATCAGCTTCACCGTATGCAGTAAATTCAATTGTCTTGCGATTGAACTGCATTTTATTCCAAGCTCGGTGTGCAAGGAGATGCGCCTGAATCGCATTAGTCACGCCATTGCTTTCAATAGTTTTATAGTTTGATAGACCATCGTGCGGCAACTTAATCACCGCCTCAGCATAATCATCGGTTGCATCGCGCCACTTAAATTCAACACCTTCATACTCATCTGGTGCGCCAAACAGATTGGTCTTGGTTAGGCTTTCCGGCTTAATATTGCGGTGGTTGAATAAAATCAGAGAGTTTGGCGTTTCTTTCTCAAAGGTGAAAAAGTGTTTGCCATTCTCCCGGCGTGCAGTACAGAAAACCGCTTCAGCAACAGCAAATGCCATTTCCTGATAACTGCTGTTTTTATTATCAAAAGTGTAATTAAACTCACACGCTTTTGTTGTGCCAAAATAATCTTCTATTTCATTTGACACTTCATACAGCGACTGCACATCAATTTCAGATATGTCAAAACGACCAATAAACGGATCGAGGGCCATATTGATAACAATGTCTACAAAGTTGCTGGTTGGTATGCGCTCGGCAGATTGAATCCCATCACGGTATGAGTAAAGCTTTCGTGTTACAGGTAGATTAAGCTCTGAAGCATTGGTCCCCGATCCAATAGCAAGACGCTTCAACCTGATCGTGGTGTCATGCTCATAAGCCAACTTTTTCGTTTCATAGAAACTATAAGCACTTTCAAACACCACATCATCAATCAGATTTGCACTACTGCCATTATCGTTAATACGCTTGGCACGGAAACGGAATTGACCGGTAAACGGCAATGTCTCACGTACGGTTGCGCCCACCTGGTCACGGTTGTTGGCCTTGCCTTGCATGGATATACCTGTTTTGTAGATCTGTCCAGTCGGCACACCATCAACCACCTGCTGGTAATGGACTTCAATAGCAACCTGCTTGGCTCGATCCCCCTCATAAATGCCGTTGGCCGCCAAAAAGTTCAGCATCATGCCTTCGGTGTCTTTATTTCCAGCATAGTACCAACCAATAAAGTTTTCGCTTGTGCCTTTGAAGGTGATGCTCCGCCCAAGCATATCTGCGATTTGCTGCTGTGTAAGGCTCGATAAAAGAAGCCAATCAGGATTGACTGATGCAGGATTCACCAGGGTTATATCGTTGGCTGAAACCGATGAAATGGTGTATGTGCCACTTAGATCGATATTCTCATCATGGTCTGTCAAGACAGCAGACAAAATACCAGTACCATCCGCTGACATTCGGCCAAAATTAATATTGGTCTCCATATAACTGGATGCCAGTTCAACTTCATAGAACCATGCTCCAGTTGAGCCGGTCTTGGTGATACTGGAAACAGAATATTCTCCCGCTAAGTTCAATTGTCCTTCTACAAGATCATCAATCGTGAGCGAGGATATGCGAATTTTCTTATAGCTATCTGGATCACTGATATTCACAGAAGATGCAATTGTTAAAATACCAGCGGCTGAAACATCCGTGGTACCTGAAATATTAGAATTGGGTGCTGATCCATAAATCGCGTTCTCAATAATGATTTGCTCACCATTGACAAAGTGGTCATTAAAGTCAGCGTATACATTCTGAGATTGATACAAGAATGCCGCTGTGATGCTATTCCATGAATACTTATCTAGTTTTCCTTGCACAGTTGACCCTGAAATAGAAACCGTATTCCCGTTAAAACTTACACCTTTGTAAACTTTCACGGTGTTATTCGGTGAGATTAACTTTTGTTTCCCATCAACCGAACTCACCTGCTTGGCGACAATTGGTGGATCATTAAATACTTCACCAATCTGAATCTGTGCAGCTCCGGTGGTCAGCGTATTTGGCTCATAAACGCTTAAGCTTGCCCCTTCAATTGTATTGATCGGGGTTTCACCTTCCTTGATTTGGTCGGGATCAGTCTCAAAGTATCCGGTGCCAATCGAAAGCAGTGCTTCTTCAACCTGCACATTGTCTGTGTAGTATCGATATAAAGGAGCAATCAGATCTGGAATGGATTTTACTTTCCCATAGATATCTGGCACACGCTCACTGGTGCGATGCTTATTCTGGCGTGATGCTAAACTGTTGTTGCCAGACCCTGATGCTTGATCAGGAATCTCAGGCATGTTCATGTAGGTATAGATTGCCAATGCTGCTGACAGCACAGTTACCACGACCAAAAAGATTGTAAGTGGTTCACCAGCATGACAAAGCACAAAGTAATCACCATCTGCATGCAGAAGTTGAAGCGCTTCTTCTCTGGTTTTTGGTGTCACATCGTTTTGGGCGCAAATGCTGTCTTTATAAAGTCGAGCTTCCGGATATTCTTCACGAATATTCATCCAGTCTTTGAGCAAACACTCATATTCTTTTTCACTAAATTCAAGCGGATCAAGCTCATTGGGATAAATACGAAGCTTCATAAAATCTAAACCTTGAATAAGCACGGCCTAAAGACCGAAGTTCCTGAAAGTGCACACCTATTTCAGACAGGTGCAAAACACGACCGCAATAAAAAAGCCCCACATGGGAGCTATTTAAAAGATTGGTCATTAGGACAATGCAGCCGTCTTTTGGCCTCTCGATCCTTTTATTCTTGATTGTGGTGTCACGCGAAGTTTGGATGCTTTGCTTTAGATCACCAGTCAAACCAAGAAAGCTTTCTGAATAATCTTTTTCAAAGAGATACTGTGCTGCTTCAATCAGGAAATGGACGCAATGGTATTTTTTAGGGTCATACTGCCGGTCCAGCAAAGCATCAACACTTTTCATATCAAGCCTCTCAGGTCTGGGTAGTCCTTGAAGTTATAGGTCCGGCCTGTCTTGACACTATTTTTCCCAGATGTTGCAGCTTCAAATGTTGTGGCTTGGTGATCCTGATTCATTTGTGCCACATACAGACCACGGATCAATTCAATCGGCGTGGCCTTGGTGAGCACCATAGATGCAGCATCAAAAGCAAACGAGCGATAAATTACCTGTGGCTTTTCGTCACTCGATGCATCTTCAATCAACTTGATCAACGGTGGCACCACTTCACCCAAATCCCCGACTGTGATTTTCAGAGATTGATCTAGGTCATCAGAGGTATTGCCGCGCTGAATCATCACCGGGATAAATTCAAACGTGGCCGGCTGACCATTTTCCAAAGTGACAGATACACCGTCTGGGTGATTGGTCACAAGTCGAATCGGGTCAGGCCAAAGTGAATGACTGATCTCAAGTGTTTCCAGTAAAACAACACTGGCTGCACTATCGAGATGAAAGTCTTTAATATCATCAACGGTAATCATCACACCCCCAAGGCATCCGGGAAGCTCTCATTGACCAGCTTCTCAAGTAAATTCAGCATCTCAAGTGGGCTGCCTGACTCCCATAGGTCGATAATCTGCTGATCAAAGGCCAGATCACCATTATTCAGCGGCTTGCATCGCACCTGAAAAGATACGTTATAAGCCACGCCACTGCGCTCACCAACTGACAAAGATTCAGCCACAAACTGACAGGTATGATCCTGTGCTTCAGCTGAATCTGTAATCAGTCGCCATAAAAATGGCTTTGGATCCTGTGTATGCAGTCGCCAAAATGCCCAGAAGTACTGAGCATGGGTTTTGGTTTTCAGTAGTACTGACGCATTGACCACATGCACGTTATTTACAAACATTCTTCGCTGACGGGCGAACCCGCCTTGAAGGTGCTGCTCCAACATGTTGTTGCCAGGTGAAAAGGAATACCCGGCTTGTAGCGGGCATAATGCAAAGCTATTCACTATCGTTTAACTCCCGCTGTGGTGTTGCGTTGGATTTGCTTGGATGAATACGAGTTAGGATTGTTCAATTCAGACCAAGGCGCTTTAGCTTCTTCTTTGGCAATCCTACGAATACGCACATCCAATTGACCGTTATCCCAAGACACATCAGCGGTTTCACCTGGTAGGGTGTAGACATTGACGTTTGGTGCGCTACCACCATTAGCGATAAAGTCCTTCAAATCACCATTAGTTCGACTATCAACAACACGCTCACCTTTATCCAAAAGCCATGTGCCTTCTTTCGGGATATTGTCGATACCATCGTGGGCCATGCCTGCAATGGTTTGACCTGCGATCAATCCAACTTGCGCATAACCCATACCCATAATTAATGATGAATACATAGCTTTTTGGGCTAGGGTTAATGCGGTAGGATCAGCCATTACCTGAGCTGCTGCAAGATGCGTAGAAACTAAAGCCGAACCAATAGCAAACATTTGTTGCATTAGGAACATTGCTTTGTATGAACTGGATTGCTCTCCTTCGCTATCTTTGACCATCTGGGTCATATCGCCCCAAACGGCTCCGGCTTGAGATAGCAATGCACCATACATACCCATGGTATCTTCAAATTTTTGAAGCTCTAATTCCTTTACCTGCTGGTTATAATCAACGTCAATTGCTGCCATCGCATCACGGTATTCTTGATGCGCTTCCAGTAGAGCTTCATAACGCTCATCATCGGTTGAATAAGTGTCACTGCTTAGAATGTCGCGCTCAACACCTACGCGCTGATTTTTGAGACCCGCTTGTGAATTAGCTCGATCATTTTCGATTGACCATAAGGCATAGTCACCTGCAGACATGGTGGCCCGCGCAAAGACATCATCAGCACCATAAGAAAGACCTTTGATTGCTTCCTGCATAGCCTGCTGCATTTCTAGTGCATGCCAGCGGGTTTTACGAAGCTCGATAGCGTATTGCTCATCTAGGAACTTAAGCTTGGCTTCTTTTACCTCCTCAGCAACCTTAATGTCGTTTTCCAAAATCTCTCGATCCATCTGGTATGCATATTCAAGCTTTTTCTCTTCCGACCATTTGAATTGATTGATCTCAAGATTTAGGCTTTTAAAATACGCGGCACGCTCTGCAGTAAATCTTTTTTCTACCAGAGCAAGGTATTTATTTTGCTCAGTTTGAGAGAATCCAGAACCTTTCACTAAATCAGCTTGCTCACTTTCATCCCAAAGTAAATTCTGGTATTCGGAAGCATAAGCTTTAGAAATTTGCTCACGATCACGTTTTTGCTGTTCAAGGATTCGGCTTTGCTCTAATAAAGCTTTATTGGCTCCAGCCGCCGCTTTTGCTGCCTCATTCTGTTTTTTAATCCATTCATCCGAGCCTTTGGTTACACCAGCCTGACTGTTTTGGATTTTTGCCATAGCAGAAACAGACTGATTAACAGCATCGTTATAAATACGATTAATAGAGTTTGCGACATCATCAGCAACTTGAGCATTATCCTGAGCCGCCATTTGAACGGGGCTGTCTTTGTTAATCTGGGCATTTGTTGCACCAAGAATAAATGCTTTCGTGAATCGAACACCTGGCAACTTATCAAGGAAATTTCCACCTTCAGCCGCCTTATCCACCATTGCTTTGGATTGGGTCGCCTGTGCAGCAAGACCTGCGATGCTATTGGTGAGCATTTTAACCACCGCATAGACACCCATGCCGGTTGCGGCCACACCCTTAAATACCTCACCAAGTGTTTCACCAGCATCAGACATGAGATTTGTCTGCATGGTTGCATCAGATAGGCCATCACCAACCGAAACCAGCGCAGGCATCAAGCCCTGAATAAACTGATTTTTTACACCCTGAACCTGCAGATTAAGTAAATCCATTTGAACGCGAAGCTCATTCGCCTTGGCAATCGCCTGCTCATCCATAATGGCACCAGCACGTTCCGCAGCATCAGCCCAATATTCAAACCCTTTACCACCATCTTTAAGCAATGGAATAAGGTTGGTTGTATCAGAGGCCATACTTTCTAAATAGAAAGACATTTGTTGCTGAGTAACGCCAGCTTCTTCGAGCTTATCTACATAAAGTTGAAGTGCTTTAGGACCAGAAAGATTTTGCATCTCAAGTGCTAGTTTTCTTGCACCTTCTGCCGATCCTTCTGTCTTAACTGCAATCTGTTCAAAGAAATCAACCGCACCTCCCGAGCCAATAGTGATAAATTCACCAAGCTTTTCGTTGAAGTCTTTAAGTTGATCCGATAGCTTTTCTTGGCTGATCCCCATGGTTTCAGCACCAACTGCCATTTTTTGAAATTCTTGTGTTGTTGCATTCGAAATAGAGGCGAATGTCTGAAGTTCACGAGCAGCATTTGAATATTCTCGTGCCATAGCAAAAACACCAGCGCCCACAGCAGCAGCACCAGAAACAGCGATAGCCCCATAAGTCAGAACGCTCTTTTTCATTGCATCAAAGCTAATTGCTGTCTGCTTTTCTGCTTCTTTAATTGGTGCCGTGAAGCCGGCAGTTCTAGTAACCAGATCAAGCGTCAGCGTTCCTAACTTGGTGCTCATATAAACCTCTAGGCAATAAAAAACCGCCTTTCGGCGGTCTTATTCAATTTCGAATTTAATCATTCAAGTTCTTTTTGGCATTTCGGAGTTGCCAATTTCAGGTCATTATCAGCTCTGTATTTCATTTCTACATTAAAAGCAGATAATGTAGTTTTCACATGCAAAGATTCTTCATTAATTTGGGCTTTCTTTAAGATCATCCCATTTTGCATATAAAGGTGATCATTAGAATTACGCACCTGATACACATTAACTTGACTGCCACTATCCTCACACATTGAGCCGGAGCCATCCTTATTCAGCTTAATGGTTGACAGGCCGCCGGCTAGTGCAGTGGTCCATATTCCATCTGTCTCAGGCTGAGTAATTTGTGCATCTAAAAACTTATTATTAAGCATTTGTGTTGCTGGGCTTACGCATCCAACCAATACTGCTCCAACTAGAATCACACCAAAACTCTTCTTAAACATATCTAATCCCTCTTAATGTAGAGAAAAAGATACTAATTATTAGGTTAAAAAGAAACCAAGCTAACCTGATTTCTTCTTAATGGCTTGCATGCGCTGCTCTTCAAAAGTTAGTTCTGGAACCTCCTCGTGAAGCATGAAAATTCGAGCATCTTCAATCTGCTTATCTTCTGGTAGCTTCGAGTTTAAGTACCGCGCAAAAAGACGGCCAAACTCCTGTTCCAACCTCCTGCCTAAAAACAAGGTTCCCCGTTTTTGACGAAAAGCTCTCCAAGTTTGGAGCTCAGGATAACTCAGGTTTCTTCTGGCTTCTGCAATGGTTTTTCCGCCGATTCCGCAGCTGACGAGCTCGCAGTAGAATTCAGACTCTTCATCGAGATCCAGTACTTTCCCGTGAAGTTAATCACTTCATCTGCTGCCAGATACATGGCAATTTTAATTTCATCAGAAACAGTGCCAGTGCTTTTTAAATCAGGGAAGAATGGCTTGTCTTTGGCTTCATAGATGGATTGGACAAGCATTGCTGCACGATACTGTTCAATCGTGTGCTTCTCACCTTCTTTAAGACCTAAGATGTCCGTGATATTTGCAACCTCATCCGAAGAAAGCACTTTGACAAGGATTTCCCCTTCAAAGGTCTCACCATTTACATCACGAAATTTAATTGTCTTTTCAACAAGAGAGCCAATACCAACCACTTTTTTTGCTTTTTCTAATGTTAATTTAGCCACCTGTAGCCACCACCTTAAATTCGTCAGTTACTTCAGTTTGGCGCTTCATTGGCACGGTATGGTTTACCAAGGAATCCGCATCAAATACCGGTGAGCCTTTACGCAGGATTGCGCGGAAAGATGACCATGTGCGATCTTCTGGAAGGGTTACGGTGTTCCCGGTAATTTCTGGCGGTACATCACCATCAGACCAACCCACATACACACCAACTTCCGCACGTTCAGCAGCTAGCTGCAGTAAAGTCATATGAGTTGCGTTTTTAGGATCAGTATCAATTTGGATCGAACCCTCGCCCGGTGTGGTTAAACCCCAATCCGAAGTTGCTGTGGTTTCTTCTTCCAAGCAAGTTGTACTGATTTCTGTGGTACTGTCATCGCCAAGCGCTAAGGCTTTAACGCAGTCCATCTTTGTCAGTGTTGGAGTATCGCCATGTAAAATCCATACATGCGTACCCTGAGATAAAACACCTTTCTTCGCCATGAGTAGCTACTCCTCAATTTTAGGCATAAAAAAAGCACCCGGTTGGGTGCTATGTGGAAAATTCTATTTATCGATCTACAAACCAATTCGAATCAAAACCGGTTCGATACATCTTGCTGTCTGGATCACGCTCATTACCTCGCAGACCAGTTACAGTGCAAGAGTTATCAAGCTCAAAAGCTCTACGAACCGCTTCACGAATATTTCGCAGGTCATCCGCTTTTGTTGTGTAAATATCAACTTGGATTGTGATGTGATCTATATTTGCCGGACAATCTAAATGGTTTTGCGGAGTACCGGAGACATCCTGCCAGACCAGGTACGGCGGCTTTGGTTTATCTGGTGCAAGACCAAATTCAAATGCACGTAAAATCCCGCCAGATTCCAGATAAGACTTAACTTCATCACTCGCATTAAGTAATGGGAAAATAGGTGCTGTCATATAGCCTCACGTAATGCTTTGGTGATTTCAGCATCAAATACCTGGACAAATTTGGTTGCGACCTTATCAACATTATTAGCTAAAGCAGGTCTTAAAAATGGAGTGGCTGGAATCTTGCTGGTACCAAACTCAATAAATCTAAAGTGCCGAGTATCGCCACCACTTAAACCAGCCGTGCTGACAGAGTGTTGATTCTGACCTGCCCCACCTTTCACCCCTACTCGAATCTTAATCTCATTAGGATTACGGCTCTTACCACCTTGGGTCACGATATTCTTATGAATCTTTTCCCGTGTTTCAGGATCATCAATTGCCTTTGCATTGCTACGTGCAGCATCACGAACAAGATTCATCGCTTGGCGCCCGGCTTTTCGTGCAATTTGCTTGGCTTTTTTAGGACTTGAAAGCTGCTTGAGTTTTTTATTCAGCTCATCCAATCCTTCAATATTTAAATCAACTGCTGCCATTCTGACTCACCCTCTGCAAGGTTAAGTGTCAACCACTCAAGGCCGCTTTCATTGTCAGGCACCGGATCACCGTCAATCTTCCAGTACTTATCCCGAAAATATAGACGCATGGCTGAATCAATCTGACTTGCTTTTGAACTGTAACGAATGCGACAACGTGCAGTCATGCTCGAATCAATGGTCTGAGCTTGCAGCTGGTCGCGTGTAGATAAGGCCTCATGCTTTCCCCAGACTGTACAAAACTCTGTCCAGGCTTGAGTAATACGACCTGTGGTTTTGTCTTGGGTTTCGGTAAAGGCTTCAATACGGATGCGATGTCTTAAAGGACCTGCTCTCATCTATACCCCCAGATCTAAACGGTATGGATCGAGCAACCACAAAGCGCCTTTTGGCAACTCATTTATCGTGGTACTGGTTTCATCTTCTCGATTTTCATAAAGACTACCTAAGATCAATAAAACGGCAGCTTCAATAGATGGATTGATAACAATGCCCTGCATGGCCATTTTGGTATTGCGCTGAGCTTCTTTTTTAAGGTTTTCAGCCGCAGATAACAGCATATTTCTTGAGACTGGATCTGTAACCAGATTAGCTGCATCGCAACTCTCTTTGTATTTTACAAGCTCATAATTGAGCTGGTCCAAAGTGAGATAAATCGCCTCTGTCCATACAGCTGAAGTGGCATAAAAAAAGCGGTTCAAATATTGAGCCGCTTTATCTTCTGCCGAATTCAACTTAGCCAGGACATCACCGCCAGTATCTTCATCTACTCGCAAATGAACCATAGCTTTTTCAATGTTAATAACTGGCATGATATGACCTTACTTTGTTTTAGTTTCTTTGGCTTTTTCTTCTGCAGCAGCTTTGGCTTTCGCCTCTTCTTCTGCCTTTAACTTTTCCTCTTCAGCTTTCGCCTCAGCCTCGGCTTTTGCCTTAGCTTCTGCGTCCGCTTTGGCCTTAGCCTCTTTATCGGCTGTAGCTTTGGCTTTCTTTTCCGCATCAGCTTTGGCTTTATCAGCTGCCACCTGTTCAGAGTCAATCGCTAATTTTTTCTTGATGAGTTCACCGGCCGTAATATCTGGAATCTCAGCTTCATCACCTTTGACGTAAACCTTGTTTCCAAGCATTGCGGCATCTAAGAATTTAATTTTCATGTTCTAAACTCCAAGGTGAAAGGGCCAGCTGGCCCCTTCATGGTTGTAATTAAGGTGCTGGTACAGGGAATTCGCCTTTTACGAATGCTTCTGGGCGATACACAGCCAATGCCAGACGCTCTTCACAACGAATAGAGATCATGTTCTTTTCAAAGTCATCAGCATTTTCGGTTGAAATCACCACGTTTGCATCTTCACGGTCAAAGATTTGAGCAGCTTCAGCGAAACTGCCGGTAAGGAAGTTTCCAGACATTGCAGCGTGATTTGTTTCTGCAACTGGCAACCCCCATAGACTTGGAGTATTTGGCGCGAACGGGTTGGTAAACAAGTATGCGCCGGTGGTGTCTTTCAGTAATTCAATTGCTGTCCAGTCATTCATATGCAGCACATGACCAGTTGCAAATACATCTGCCAAGGCAGCTTGCAGCATGGCCAAACGCATAGTATCTACGCGAGTCGGTGATGCAATTGTAATTGGAGCTGAATAAGCGGTTGCTTGAGTATAAATGCCATGCAGATTGTTACCCGTGCCTGAACCAAATAACAGTTGCGCATCTTCAACACGCTTAAGGCCATTAAGCAAACGACCATTGATAAAGCTTTGCAACTGAGGTAAGTCATCAAGAATCTGCTTAGAGGCTTTCAACATGTGAGCGATTGTTTTAACACCTTCCAGCACTTCTTCGAATGTTAATTCAGAATATGGCTTGGTGGTGTTTTCAGCCACTGGCGCAGCGTTATTGGTAAAGCCGGTTTCACGTAGGTAAGCAATCGCATTACTGGCCGTTCGACCTGGAGCTAATAGGTCACGGATGGTCACGCGCTGATTTGGCGCAGTCACAATACGAGTCGAACCATCAACAGGGTTTACTGCAAATGATGTCAGTGCATTACGGGGAACGGCTACACTGATACGTTTTCCAGAAGTTGCATTGCTTGCAAACGAAATAATTTGCTCATCTTTTACAGCAAGATCACCAGCACGAGCATCTACTTGTGCACCTGGATTACCAGTGCCACCACGTGCAAATAATTGCTCAGCTTCACCCAACTTCACCTGTAGGTCATTTTGGGCTTGGCGCAGATTATTTAGGTCTGTAAGTGCTTTATCCACTGCCGCTTTAGTTTCAGTAGACAGTTCACCAGCTTTTTTTGCTTCATTTAAAGCATTTTCAGCCATTGGTTGAACTTTTTCAGTCAGATTCTTTAAGCCAGTGTTTACGTCTTTAAGGGCCTGAGCTGTTTGGTCTTTAGTTTGATCAGTCATGATTTTTCATCTCTCAAAAATAAGAAAACCGCCATATAGGCGGTCATAAAATTGCTATCAGGTTTTAAGTGCTAAATTTCTCAGTAGCGTTACGCATACTTTGAAGAACACTTTCGAGTACATCATTGCTAGCGCTTGGCGTAGCTTGGTTGGTAGCGCCAGGCGTACCCTTTAAATCTTGAATAAGTTCCCGTCGTGAGCTTCGAGACATTCCTGCTTTGGCAAGCAAGATATCTGCTTTATGGGCAGCGACTTTCTCTTTAGTGAAGTTCTTTATATCTTCAACAACCACATCGGATGGCAGGAAAGCATCAGCAAAGCCACTATCAATAGCATCACGACCATTGATCCAGCGCTCTTTATCCATATCGGCTTTAAGCTCATCCATGCTTAGTCCGGATCGCACGTGATAAATATCAGCAATCGTGTCATCGATCTGCTCAAGGAAATCCGCTGTTTCGCGTAAGTCGTTGCGATTACCCCAAAGCCCTGTCCAGGCATTGTGAATCATAAAGAATCCAGCACGGGCAATTTGAATCTCATCAGCTGCCATGGCAATAAATGATGCTGCTGAAGCTGCCACCCCTAAAACACGTACAGTCACATGACCTTTGTATTCGCGAAGCAGGTTATAGATAGCCAGACCTTCAAATACATCACCACCTGGTGAATTGATATTCACTACAACATCAGCGCCATCGAGTGAACGCAATGCAGCACTGATCCGCTTAGCGGTTACACCAGAATCATCCCAGTAGTCATAACCAATCGGATCATAAATACCAATCGTATTGTCATTTTCATCTGATGCTTTAATTGCAGGATTCCAACGATCAAAAGCTAACGGCGAAACACCACCTTTTTCTTTTGCATTAAAATTAGCGACTGGCAGCAGGTTTCGTTTGCTCATTATTATCACCTTTGTAATTGGTCCCGACTTTATCAAGCGGAATTAATGCCGATTGAATTGTATAAATTTCCCCACCCGCAATAGGCGCTTCGTTTTCTTTGCGTCTTACTTCATTTCGGTTATACCAACCATTGTTGAGTGCAGATGCATAATATTCAGCACGGCCTTTTGAGTCTGCCCGCAATAAGCCTTCCACACCAAACTCAACGTAATAGGTTTCAAACTCTGCAGCACCAATCAGGCACCGTGAAATTTCCTGTTCAATATTGACCAGTAATGGACGTAAAGTATTGGTCAGGAATTGCATGTTCATGCCTTCAACACTGGAGGACCATGAACTTTGCTTATCTAAATGCCCAACCATGAATGGCGGCACCCGGAACCAGCGGCAAATTTCCTCAATCTCAAAAGTCCGAGTCTCTAACATCTGAGCTGCTTCAGGATTCATAGTGATGCCGTGGTATTGCATACCATTTTCAAGCACCATCATTTTTCCGGCATTCTTGGACCCCATGAATTTATTCATGTTGTCTCTAAGTGATTCACGCTGATCCGGCGTTAATTTCCCCTGGGCAGATAAAAGACCTGATGTTTGCAAACCGTTTTCAAAGAACTTTGCTGCAGCTTCTTCAGCAGCCTGTGCAGCCCCAATAGTTTCACGCGCCTTCTGAACCTTAAATAAGCCCATCACCCCATCGATACCAAAACCACGAACATGCATCATGTTTTTTTCAGTGATTTCACGATTAACACCACTTTCGGTGTAAGTGTATTTCAGCATTCCATTGGTCTTGTTCCTGGTCACCACCATGTTTTGGGGTAGCAATGGATTCAATGAAATAATCCGGCCTGATGCACTGCGGATAATTTCAATGTATGAGTTTCCCCATAGGCAGATACTGGCCACAATCATCAGCATGAACCGGCTGGGTGTCATTTCATAGTTTGGTGACCGGCACAAAAGATTGTAGAGCGGATGCTTAACTGCAACATCCCGGCTACCGTCCGCTTTTCGCTGGTAAATCTTAAGAGGCAGCGTTGATACAGTTTCTGAAATCAAACTCACACATGAAAAAACGGCGCTCAATTGAAGCGCCGAATCTACAGTTACATGCTTGCCACTCGATGTGGCCAATAATGCCCTTAATAATTCAGGCTCCAGACTCAGATGCCCATCAAGCCCAAGGAAGCGCAAAGCTGCTTGAGCAAACCGACCCGGCTTCTTTGTACTCATTAAACACCTACCATAATTGGATCATCATAAAATTCATCACCTGTAGGTTCCCCTGCAAGCACCATTGCCCGACTGATGCCCATTAATAACGCCACAGCACCATCGATTTTCTTAAACTTCTTTTCCTTATCCGGAAATTCGGTTTCATTTTTTCCTGTTTTAGAAATAACATTACCGATCATCCAGCTAAGAATTGGGTTTCCATCATGATGAAAACGACCTGCAGCAATGGCAGCTTCAAGCTCCTTCATTGCTGGTGAGAATGTCTTTGTGGTTTTGGGCATCTTGATTGAGGTATATCCGGCATCATCCACAGTTTTTGCAATCTGGAATCCACCCCACTCATCGTAAGGAACCTCAGTCAAAGACACTCGCTGAGCATCTTCGATTAATTCCTTTGCGATTTGATTCAGGTCATTCTCATAGCCATCACAGACATTCAGTAGACCTTTGTTGAACCATTTCTGATACCGCTCAACCACCTGCTTTTCATCGCCGCTATAAACCGTGTCTTCAGGTAGATAGAACTGCGGATCTATACAGTAGTAATGCAGTCGACCATCATCCTCAATTCTGTAAAACAGGTTGATACGTGCTGCAATATCAATTTTTGATGATAGATCCACACACATCATGCAAGGCGTTGCTTCAAAGTCATCAATGTTCAGGTCTGGATTACCGCAAGCCTTCCACTTTTCCATATTGAAAAATGCAGATTTTGCAGATACCCAAACGTTTAAGTGCTTAGTTTTAAAAGCACCTTGCTTTGATGCGTTCTGAATTGCTCGGCGTTGCTGAGATTCCAGATAGTCCGAATAAACAGAAACCCCATAATTGGGGTTTGCTTTGGCTAATACTGCCGGATCTGTCCAATCATCCCCCTCATCAATAGTCCATATCCAGCCAAACAGCTCATCATCTGGCACAGTATCCAGGAGCATTTCCTGAACACGTGCACGTAAATCATAACAAGGGCCTTCAATATTAAAGCCAGCTGTTGTAATTGTGAAAATCATAGGCTGTCGACGTGCACCCATACCGGTCTGCATGGTGTCATAAAGCGTAGATGTTGGATGTTCATGGAATTCATCGACTACAGCACAATGCGGCGACTGGCCATCAGGTGGATCACCAATGATAGGCTCAAAGATAGAACCTTCATCTGGAATCTCTAAGCTACCGGCATTAATCAGTACGCCAGCTGCTTCAATGAAGTCTGGCGAACGTACCGCCATTAAGCGTGCAGGTTTAAAAACTTCCCAAGCCTGTTTCTCAGTAGTAGCGCCGGCATAAACTTCTGAACCAAATTCACCATCATTGGCAAACATGTTAAGAGCCACGCCAGCAGCGATTGCAGACTTACCGTTTTTACGCGGCACCTCCCAATAGCTTTCACGGAAGCGGCGGTACCCATCTTTTTTACGAACCCAACCAAATGTGCAGCCAATACCGAACTTTTGCCAGGGCTCAAGCGTGATACTCAGACGCTTCATTGCCCACTCACCCTTTGTATGGGGCAGCAACTCAATAAAAGCGATCTTCTTTTCTGCTAGTTTTGGCTCAAATTTATAAGGAAAATCTTTGTTTTTTGACTTAATGAGGTCATCTAAGTGGCGCTTACAAGCAAGTTTCACCCACTTACATGCAGGTATTTTTCCTGAAACAACCTGCTTTGCCCATTTATTTGCAATGCCAACGTTTGGGAAAGCTGTCATTTCGGCCTCGCTACATATTCAGCACCTGCGCAAATTTATTTGTTTTAGGTTTATTACCCCCACCACCTAACCGACCCCGGGAAGATGGATCCAGACCCAGCATTGCCCCAAAAGAAGCCATCTGTTTTGATGCTTCATTCACTGCAGTCAAGGCTGGATTTTTAATCGTACTGCCTTGCGCTGTTTCCAGTGTTGGTCCTTTTTGGATTACTTCTTTTTGGGCTACGCGCAAGTTGTGGTAAGCCATGCAGAACATTTCCACGTTGTGCATATCTGTAATTTTAAGAACTTTATTTTTTAACAATTCAGGAATAACCGAACGCCACATCATGTCCGCGTACTCCATTGTCGAGAGATATTCCGGCACATCAATATCAACGACATCAGCGAATTCAGGCACATTGGTATTGAGAGGACGTCTGCCCGGGTTGCCAGCTGCCCGTTTTGCTTCCTGCGGTTTTGGCTTTCGGCCACGCCCAGGAACAGAAGAAACTCCACCCATTTGTCAACACCTTGAATTTTTAATTTCGCGCACGTAAAAATGAACGGAGGGGGGCGGTCATTTAGGCAAAGGCCCTGAACTCTCAAGTATCCCCCCGGGGTTCACCAGCTACGGCGCTGATTATCTTGGTTAATTTCTTTTTGCTTTCGCTTTGATTGCTCTTTGATTTCACAAGCTAGATCAATAAATTCTTTAACATGTTGCTTGGTTACACCACTGCCCGATTGCATCGCACCAACAGCATAATCGTGCGCCATCTCTTCAATTGTTTTCTCGGCCATTATTTCTTTCCTTCTGTAGCTGTTTTCTCTCTATGACACGGTGCACACAACGACTGTAGATTGTCTGGATCATCTGTACCACCATGAGCCTTAGCCTTGATGTGATCGACGTCTGTAGCCTCGGCCACACGCCCAGCAACGGCGCATTTAACGCATAGATAGTTGTCACGTTTCAATATGCTTTCACGCAGTACTCGCCACGCATGGCCATAGCCACGCGCCGTAGTTGATCCTGATCGGTCTTGGCGTGCTGTCCAGTTGCTGCGCTTATGTGCATGCTTATCACAATAGCCTTGTTCTTTTGGTGACTTGGTTAGGTTTGGACAGCGAAACTCACGGCATGGTCTGCTCATATCCATCAATCCAAATAAGGCGACTTAGGTTTATCTTCATCATCTTCGGTCTGCATCATGGCTATCAGCTCATTGTTCTGATCCACGATACGAGCCATGACTTTATTTTGTTCTGCCAGTAGATTGCTTTGAGCTGTCATCGCTTGGCTTTGGCTGTTCATTGCTTGAAGCATCTCGACCAGTAAGTCGTTCGATGCACAGCCGCATTCTTTCTTTTGCTCGTTCACTTTGCTTCCTTATCCATTCACGGTTTCTTTCACACGATGCACATGTCATCTGAATCACCCAAGGTCACATTGATTTCGTTAAGCAGGTATTGATTGACTTGATCTACAGTGGAGACATTCACAAATACCAACTCAACATCTTTGATTGCCAAACCAGTCTCAGCCTCAAACAATCGCTTACGATTGGCTATGTCCTGGTATAGATCCCGCTTAAATGCATCGAGTCGTTCTTGATCGCTTGTACCCACGGCGCTATCTCCGACTTAAATTGATTTGAATATTCTTCATGCGAGTACGGATGTTTGCCATTACTTCATCAATAGCCATCATCTGTTTGCTATTCATGAATGCTCGACTTAGGCTCTGATACTTCACCAGCTCATCATGCAATTCATTTAGATTCTTTTGGGCTTCTTTGACATCCATACGCACCACCAATAAGAAAAGAAAAACCCCGACAAATTAATGACGGGGTTTGAGTCGTAATATGTTCGACAAAAGGAAAATAGCAATATATTTCAATAAAAAACCCGTTTAACTCTCTCCAATTAAACGGGCTTGACTTGCGTCACAATGTCTTTCTTCTTTTGCAGAGCAACTATATTGCTTAAATATTACAGCTTTATGAAACAGCTCTTTGCTTGGGTTTTTGCTATTCAACTTCTTTCAAACAATGACGACACTCTTTCTGGTCATCACAATTAATTTCAGTCACACCATGCAGGCCAAATAAGCAGAATATAAATTGGAGCATACTTTTCTCTATAAATTAAAAAAGCCTGATCAAATTCATGAACAGGCTTACCTCTTTTAAATTTACTTTATTTAATTTGTGTAATCATCTCTATGCTTACCACACTTGCAACATTCTACCTGAATAAAAATATCCGACTCATAAGTGTAGTGATGAAAGCATAATAGCTGCTTTAAGAGTTGCCGCATATTTTTCTCCCAAATGTTGGAGGCCCCACTGAAAAGTGGAGTGATCATAGATGGTAAATAACAAGTTAGTACTTGCTCATCGCCTGCATAACAATTAGCTGTGAAGAACTTCTAATTCAAAACCGTTATCAATCATTTCATTAATACTGGGTATCAGTGCCTCCACCCACTCTCCCTTGCTCCAAACCTTTAAAATTCCATTCTATTCCTTATAGTAAGCATGATCGAAAAGTGAGATATGATGAATAACCTGTGTTCCGTTTGGTATACGTGTCATACAAACCTCCAGACTCTTTGTTATAATTTTAATCTATCAGAATATTATGTTTTTTAATTATAGATGCTTGTATCAATTCACTATTAAATGTGACCTATCAAACAATGTAGCAACACAGCAACACATGACATAAGAAAAATATAGGCAAAAAAATACCTCCTTTATAGGGAAAGGAGGCAGAAACTTAATAGAAACTACAGCCATAGAATCTGGCCCGAATTATATACATAATAATATTATATACAAGGCTTATTAAAATCTTGGTAAGACAGCCCTCTTCGCGGGGCCAGACGCTACTCACAATCACACACACCTAACATACACGGTCTGCTTTACTTGCTTTCAATCCTCTTTAGGTCGGGGCGCTACTCCCTAGTCTGGATTCCCGAAGGAAGTTTACTCGATGGCATGTTCCACTGGTCAGCACTCCAGTAGGCTTAGGTCGCCTTTTTACAGACAATAAAAAGCCCACTTACTCGTCAAAATAAGTGGGCCAGTGCTGTAGTCACTTTCTTCGTATTACGTCTTCTTCTTATCGCAAAAACAATATAGCACTAAGGCTTTGATCAGAAAGTATAGAGAATATTAAGAAATTGTTATTCATTGTCTAATTTTGGTTGATTTTCGTTTTAGGCCATAAATTCTAAGCATTAAAAAAGCCCATTTTACGATGAGCTTTTTTTAACTTTTAAAATAATTTTATCTAATTAGGTTGCTAATTCTTTATACAATTTCTCCAAATCTTCTAATCTCTTTTTCTTAGATAGCTGATTAACATGAAAACACGAAGATACCGCAAGTATTAATAATGTTAAGCCTAAAATCAGTAACCAATTGTTTTTCACAGAGATTCACCTTGATTTATAGATGAGTCTTAGTATGCCAACTATTTGTTTAATAAGCTAACAAAAAAGCCCACCATTTGGCGAGCTTTAAATTCTAGGTTGTCGTATCAATGCAACTACAGCAACAATAACACAAATATAGTAGTTTACTGTATACATGTCAATTGTTATATTCAGGAGAACACTTTTCCAATAAATTGAATTTTAAATAAATTTTATGAGCACATCTAAAAAACCAAAAGTATTCATATCCTATAGCTGGTCCTCACCTGAGCATGAAGATTGGGTTCTTGATCTTGCACACAGGTTGCACAACGATAATATCCATATTGTTATTGATAAGTGGGATTTGCGAGCAGGACAAAACTCCATTGAATTTATGGAAAGTATGATAGTAGATCCTACAATTGATAAAATCATAATGGTTATTGATAATACATACCAAATGAAGGCGGATTCTAGAGATGGCGGAGTCGGCACTGAATCAACGATTCTCTCAGATGTTCTATATAATAAAAAGTCTACAGATAACGTTGTAGCAATCATTTCAGAGCCTAACTCTAGGCCACCAGTTTTTTATTCAAGTCGCATTTATATTGATTTATCTTCAGAAGATAAACTTTCTGAAAACTATGAAAATTTAATTCGTTGGATTTACGGAAAATTCAAACACGAAAGACCAAAAACTGAAGGCATAACGCCTAGTTTCATTCATGAGGATGCAGATTCTGTTGTCTTATATACTAATATGGAATTCAGAATTGCATTAGATGAAATTGAGAGAGGCAAGCCTACTGCACAAGGTGCTATTCGTCGCTATTTAAATAAATTAGAAGCAGAACTTCCAAAGCTTAAAATTGATGGAACAGATGACTATAAAGAAGCATTTTTAAATAACTTTTCAAATTTTACTGCACATTTACTTGAATATAAAAAATTACTGAATGCTGCTTGTGAATATCAACTCGAACAGAAGACTCTACTTCAATTTCAAAAATTTTTAGCTAATCTTTTAAAATTTCCTGGATCTAATCAAACCAATTTAAATCGAAGTTTTTACGAAGCTTTAAACTACCAACTAGTGTTAGTAACAATTGCTGTTTTGATAAAAAATGATGAATTTTCAATCATTAAATTTATTCTAGATGAAATATATGAAGTTCCTAGTACCCACCTCAAATTTCATGATGAAAAATATAGTACTTTCAAAATATTTACTCATAAAATGAGCTTTTTGTGACTGTACAAAGAGATTAAGAAAACCAAATTTGTATAATAATTCTGTAGTTACTAGATGTTATTCAAGCTCAAGCTTGAACCAAAAGTGAATC